>DAOSWS010000021.1 GCA_035593605.1 Thermoanaerobaculia bacterium
ATCCCTTCCCCGAAGACCTGATCACCCTCCGCGACTCCGGAAAGGCCGTGTAGTATCGGGTGAACCTGGTAGTTAGAAAATAATTAATTTAGTAAACTGTCCCGGAATTATCCGCCTTATTCATCAGATTTATCAAATGGTCTTCTGTGCCCACGGCTGTATTTTAGCAATGATGTAGTGATTTGATACCCAAATCGAACAGAAAACCCTAGCACCCCATCAAATGGTGGGAAATAAACTAAAGAAATTACACCAGGAGTCTCATCAGCACCAAATAGTAAACACCAATCCTGATTTTTATACAACAATGTCGCTTTTATAGGTATAACTGCTACAGTGCCTTCCGCTTTTGGATAGTAAGACAAGGGGCCATAATCACTTTCCTTAAGTTCTGATGGTAAAGGAGCATCTATTTTATCCCAAATCAAGCCATCCCACTCTAAAGTCTCAGTGAGATCATAGATATTGCGATGTCCAAAAAATATTGTTTTTCCCCTTGCATGATCAAACGCCAGATATCCATTTGGTGGGAACCAATCGTTTAACGGTATCTGTGAGAAATTCTGTCCATCATATTCGATAACAGATAGCATGTCCGGTAGTGAACCTAATATAACTGTACGTTCTCTATTACTATCGTAAGTTGCACAAAAAGCTCCTGTCCCTGAAAATGAACTTCTGCTTTTCCAGCAATAATCGTTACTCTGTTCAAATAGTCTTATACCGCGTTCCCACTGACTAATTTGACATATGTTATAGTCTGTCATTCTACCCAGGTTCTCATCAAAAACAAGTCCACCTGGGATCTCATACAAGCACTGGCTTCTTGTATCTGTACACACATACTTCCAGTTTTCTCCATCAAATGTCCAGGTCTCATATGTTAAATAATCGTCTTTTTGGAAAACTAGAATTATCTTTCCAATGCTTGGGTCAAAAGCAAGATGCCAAAAGCCCTCTATGACAGGTGCGTTATTCGTCTCCAATTGTACCCACTTCCACCCTGCCATGAGTGAAGTTGTTATGAGCAATAACATGATGGTCAATAATTTTTTCATGACTCCTCCTTGGTAACCATCATTGTAGTGCCTTATTGATTTGTCCACTTTTCTGCCTCGAAATCGGTTAACACGTCAGGGTATTTTTTCATCATTTCGTACCAGCATAGTAACAGTTTCAAAAACTTCCGTCGAGCCCTGCTTATCCATTACAAGGAGGGGAAATCTGTCGGGTTACAGGATGCTCTCATCCAGGAGTATTTTGATTTCATGAGATCATGACGAAGGCTAAAACCGGACAAACATTATTGGACGCTGCAATGTTAGCCACAGCCCGCTTACGGCATGTGGCTTCGACCCGGTGGGGTACCCATCGGTACATGAATATGAAGCATCTGTATGACATCGAAAAGGAGGTGATGGTTCAAACAGGCGCATAACACACAGATGAGAGTGCGGGGAAGGCTCCGTTCCGCTACGCTCCACTTCGCATCCCCGCTCGCTATGGACTACTCTCCATAAAAGTGCGCAAGATTATTGACAGTACCCTGATCACCCTCCGCGACTCCGGAAAGGCCGTGTAAAAGAGGAATGAAATTAGATGGACAAACGAATCAATTAGTGACTGGATTCCCTATTTTAGTCTTCAAAATTGAAGGGACGAGAATGACTTCTGTTTTTACATCCAGATAGATCAAAGATGTCCATACCTGCATTTCCATTGGCAGTATAGGCATAGCTTCCATTAATAAAGATGTCGTGTAAATCTCCAGTCGTTTTTTCCCGCCGAATTACATGTGGATCATTCGATGTATTTATGTTAATCACAACAAGCTCGTGTGGATAAGCAGTGATGTACACAAAATTGTTTTCTACTGCAATATTTGTGCATTCCAATCCTGGTATTTCCAAATAATCACTTTCCCAGATATCTCCAGGATCACTTGTATCCAAAATATGAAATCCTCCTTCGCCATAGTCTGCTATGTATAGATAATTTCCTGAAGCAGCAATACAATGACCATAATTCGGTAGCGCATCAAATTGATTGATCTCTACGGGTTGAGTAGGATCGCTAATGTTGACCACAAAGATTTCGTCAGCCAGGACATAAGCGTAATCCTCTGAGATGGCCATTGCTGTAAGGTTTGCGGAGCTTGTCGGAATATAAGATCCGACTTTGACTGGATTTGAAGCGTCTTGAAAATCTACAATATGGATCTCGGTATTACTCATAACATATGCTATATTTCTCAAAACTTTAACTTCGAGTAAATAACCTGGCAGATGGTAAGAACTTTTTACTATAGGATTAGTTGGAACGGAGATGTCAAGGATATACATCAACTCAAAATCTCTATACACAATGAATGCTAGGTCTCCTTGGACCGCCATTTTAGCCGCTCCGCGCTGCATATTAAAACTGCAACTTTCAAAGGTCTCCTCTGGATTCCGTATATCAATCCCATGAAGACCATGGGAGGGATCCCATATGAAGGCAATATCTCCGGAAATTGTAACTTGATAAACTCCAATTGGAACTAGATATCTACCTAATTCATTGACAGATGTAAGATCTTGAAAATCTAAAATACCGATCATATCGTATCCAGCAACCAAACCATAATTCTCATGGATTGTTACCTTGTTGCAACGAAAATAATTAGATGGTGAATAATAATGTGAAATCTCAATTGGTGAGGTTGGTTCACGGATATCGAATATCCATAATAAATCTTCGTCTGTAGCTACGAATAAATTTTCTTCAGATACGGCAATATCAATGATTCGTCCATAAACATGGATATATCCAACTTCAGTCGGTGAGTAACGATTTGTTATGTCAATAATCGAAATCCCCAAAAAAGCTGTTAAATATGCATGATTTCCGGTTATTGCAAGTGGCCCGTTCCACGACACACAAGAACAGGATTCTTTTTCCTCAGGAGAGGAAGGTTCACTGATATCAATGACACGTAGTAAACCATAGCCGGAATCTACAATGTAAACAGTATCTTCTGATACATCCAATCCTGAGAGGACCCCAACTTCGCTAAAATTACCAATTTCTGTGGGAATTGAAGGTACGCTGACATCTATTATACTAATACCTTTATAAAGATCACCAAGGATAACATAGTCACCATAAACCTCTATATCAGTTATGAGGCTATTATCGTTTAAGAATCCTATCTCGAATGGCACTGAAGGATTACTAACATCAACGATTCGAAGTCCTGCTTCCCCGTTTGCAATGAAAAGATACGGATAGGTTATTTCGATTTCCCTTACAAAATCTGGAAGAAGTATTTCTCCGACTTTTACGATGTTCGTAGTATCCGTTATATCAAGGACCAATAGCATTCTACCGCTTCCTGCATAAACATAATTTCCAAAAGCAGAAACTGCTTCAGATAAACCGTATCCCCAAGCTCCAGCCTGTTCGACACATGCATGTCCCAATTTGGTATGGATATGGAAAATAGAAAGCATGAATACAAAGATAAATATTTTTTTCATGATTCCTTATAACTAATCATAATTCATGAGCCAATTAAGTGTCAAATTCGCAGATCCATTTTTTCTAAATATTCCTAGCCATTCAAGATTTATTAACAAGTCGTAGTTATGCACAATATAATCAGAGTTTGAATTCCGGAAAAAATTAGGTGCGAAGGGAAGGTGCAGGATGGTGGATCGGGTAACGGATCCTGTTATCGGGAAGTTTTCTCCTTCTTCGGAAATTCCAGGAGGAGGGTTTTTACGTCTTCAGGTCCCTTCGCCTTAAGCCAGTCCTCTACGAATCCGTCGCGGTCGGAGCGGGAAGCAAGCTCGGCCAGGATCCGGATATGGACCGAGGCATGTTCCTGGGCGCCCAGGAGGACATAGATTACGTGAATCGGTTCCTCAGTTTCGGGCAGGGTCAACCCCTCCCTGGAGCGGCCGAGGACAAGGTGAAAATCGTTCAGGGCTTCCAGGCGCATGTGGGGTATGGCGACGCCCCGTTCGGCGGGCGTCTCCCCGATCTTGTTCCGGAGAAGGAACTCCTCGCAGATCGTCTGGGAATCCAAACCCAGGGTTTCCTCAAAGTGGAACCCCACCTTCCGGAAGAATTCCACAAAGGTTTCCCCGGGGGCGACTTCGATCACCGGGGCCTCGATGACCATGGCTTCAAAGGGATCTCCCTCTTTGAGCCCGCGTTCTTTTTGAATTTCCCGCAATTCCCGGATCAGGTGGAGGTGGGTTTCCTCCCTCTCGCTCATCCTGTCCAGGATCCGGGTCCATGCCCCGACGCGGTGCACCCGGTGAACGGCATAGAGGAGATACCACAGGCTTCCGGCGGCGATGATTCCCATGGAAACCAGAATCTCCAGAGTCCCCATGAGGAGGATGATGGCAATGGTTGAGAAGATTCCCGCGATCTGCACCCAGGGGTATAAGGGACAGCGGAAATCCGGAGAGTAATCTTCGATCCCGCTTTCTCTCATGACGATAACGGCGAAATTGACGGCGGCATAGAGCATGAGCTGAAAGGCCCCAGCCAGCTTTGCGACCTCCACGACATCGAAGATTGTTACGAAAACAATGATAATCAGCCCGGTCACCAGGATCGCGTGGGACGGAGTGTGGAAACGGCCGATCCGGTGGAGGCTGTGGGGAAGAATCCGATCCCGGGACATGGCAAAGGGATACCGGGATGCGGAAAAGAGCGTGGCGTTGGCGCAGGCGAGGCAGGCCAGGAGTGCCGCGGCCGCAACAACGTAGTACCCGATCTGTCCGGAAAAGACTCGGGCCGCATCGGAGGCGGGTGTGAGGGTTCCGATCAGCTGTTCAGGACGGAGGACACCAACCATGACGGTGACCCCCAGGGTATAAAGGAGCAGGACGGTCCCCAGAGCCGCGAACATGGCCTGGGGAATTCTGCGCTCGGGATCCTGGGTATCCACCGCCATGCTGGCAATCCGGGTGAGTCCGGAGTAGGAAATAAAGACCAGACCGATCGTGGAGAAGAAAACAGGCCATCCATGGGGGAGAACAGGGATAAAGGCGCTCGGATGAATTGAAGGTACTCCCTTCCCGATAAAGAAAACCATGACGCCGAGGACGCCGGCGACAACAAGAATCTGGATACGAAAGGACGTTCGGCTTCCGAAAATATTGAGGATCATCAGAACGACGCAGAGAATGACCACGATCAGCTTCATGGGGAGGTGATATCCCAGGTTGTGTATGAGGAGGAGGAAATAGGCAGCGAAGCCGATCAGGGCGAATCCGCTTTTCAGCATAAGGGCAAACCACGCGCCAAAGCCTCCGATGGTGCCTGCGATGGGGCCCAGACTTCGATCCAGAAAATGGTAGGTGCCGCCGGCACGGGGGAGGGCGGTAGAGAGCTCTGCCTTGCTGAGCAGGGCGGGAATCACCAGGAGGCCGGCCAGGAAATAGGCGGCAATCACGGCGGGGCCCGCGTTCTGAGCCGCAAGTCCGGGAAGGAGAAAGAAACCGGCTGAAATCGTGGTCCCCGTGGCCACAACAAAGAGATCCAGGAAAGTCATGGGCTTCTTCCGTTTCAGTGGTTCCATTCTCCGAAGGAATTATAACCCACCGGCTCGATGATCTTACGTTGACACCCTGAATCGGCCCATGGTAGATTGAATCCAACTTGAAATCAGGAGGGATAGAATGAGAGTGGTAAAAGGTATCTTTATCCTCGTGATGATGGTCTCCCCACTGCTCGTTGCCCAGTGCATGAAACCGCTCCAGGCGGGGATTTTGCCCGTTACGACGGAATCTGCAGGTGGGGGCGGGTCGTACTGGCAGACCGATGTCATCATCACCGATGCGGGCACACCCGCCCGTGCTGTCAACGATGTCGAACTCTGGGTCTGGGTTCACGGGGCCAATAATGTCATGCGCAGTAAATATCGCCATGTCAACCTGGCACCCGGTCAAACCATGCGGATTCCGCGTGTCCTGGACTGGATCGGCGATGTTCCCTACGGAAGTGGTGAGCTCTATATTCTGAACTTCAATGCCACCTATCCGGTCATCGTAAACGGTCGTCTCTACAACACCGGGTCGGCTGCGAGAGGGGATCTCCAGCCCGGATTCGGCCAGGGCCTGCCCTTCCTGCCCTACAGCGTGGGAATGGGTTCCGGGGAATCACAGCTCTTTCCCGTGCCGCTGGATCCCAACGAGGCCAGAATCAACGTGGGTCTGGTCAACACGGGATGGGGAACGGCACAGGTTCGGGTCAGCCTCTACAATGACCTGGGCAGTGAGGTGGATGGCTGGGCACTTCTTCGATCGGAAACCATAACGCTGATCGAACAGGAAGTCCGGCAGTTCCAGATCAACCACCCCGCCAACATCGATCTGAGCGGGTATGCTCCCGGGTATGTCAAGATCGAGGTTCTCACCGGGGACTGGGGAACGATCTACCCCTACGTCTCCATCGTCGACAACGTGAGAATCGGAGACGGACAGCCCACCAGCGATCCCTATTTCCTCTTCGGGATCAACTGATCGATGAATTGATGCGTTCTTTCGGCCCGTACCGTTCTGGTGCGGGCCGTTTTTTTCTGGGTATAATGGCTCCATGAAGTTTGCCGCCTGGCTGGTGACCATCCTGATGACAGCGGGTCTCGTGGCCCAGGAGTACTTCGTCCGGAATATCTCCATGCGGGACGGCCTTCCCTTTAACCAGATCACATGCCTCTTTCAGGACTCCAAGGGATTTATCTGGGTGGGGACGACCTCGGGACTTGCCCGCCTCGATGCCTTCATGGATTTGAAAATCTTTCGGGATGACGACGGACTTCACACCAATTACTGCGTCGGCATTACCGAGGACCGGAAGGGGCGAATCTGGGTTCAGACCAACTCCGGTGTGGCCTGCCAGGACGAATCGGGAAGATCCTTTATCCGGGTGCAGGATACGACAGGGTACGTGCCTGCGATCACCTCCGTCGGGGACTATATCTATTTCCCCTCCGACGGTTCCGGTCTCTTTCGCTGTGATGTGCGGGATTACACGAAGACCACGCACGTGACGTCGGAAGACGGGCTTCCTTCAAATACAATCCGGCATATTCTGCCCCTTTCCCCCGACACGCTCTGGCTTTCCACCGACCGGGGCCTCTATCTCGTTCGCTTTTCGGAGGAGAGACCGGAAGTGCTTCTGACGTACCTGTCCGGTACAGGGATATGGCAGGTTGCGCAGGTGAAGAACCACTTCGCGATCGCGACGGCGGAGGGCCTCTATACCCTGGAAGGAGACGTATTGGGTCAACCCGACCAGCCGGCAGAGTTTCTAAGCAGGGGATTGCGATCGTTACAGCCCATCCGCGGCTTCTGGCCCGACGAAGCGCTGGCCGTCGTCCTTTCAGGGGGAGACCAGACCCTCCATGTCGGCCGGGGAAATACCTGGTCCGGAATGTCCCGCAGGGATGGAATTTCTTCGGCCGCGGTGACCTGTATCTTTCAGGATCGGGAAGGGGTTCTCTGGCTTGGAACCAACAAGGGGCTCGATATCGTGGCCTCCCCGGCCATGGTGAACTATCGCTCCGACATCCTGGGGTTTCGGGATGTCTTTGTTTACTGTGTTCGACGAATTCAGAACGAGACATGGATCGGATCAAGATCCGGAATGGCGGTGATCGGGGAGGATGGTCGGGTGAAAAAGCCCCATCCGCGTCTGGACTCCCACATCGACTACTGGGACTTTGCTTTGCGGGGATCGGAGATTTTTGCCGTGTCCACCGATCGAATTCTCCGCCTGAACGGAAACAATCTTACCGAATACCGGGACGCCTCCGGATCCCCTCTGGGAAGGCTTTACGATCTCGATGTGCTGGGAAACGAAATCTTTGTCTGCGGCCGAAGCGGGATCTTTCGCTTTAATGGATCGGGATTCACAGCGGTCCCCCTCCCCGAACCCCTCCGGGGAATATCCGTCTACTCCTGTCACCTCGACGCGTCGGGGGGTGTCTGGCTCTGCACGCTGGGGAAAGGCGCCTGGCACCTGACCCTGGAAGGGGAGGTTCTGGCATTCTGGGATGAGGAGAAAGGATTTCCCAGCAATACCGTTTATGACATGACCGCAGGCGAGGGAACCCGGTGGTTCGGAACCACGCGGGGGATCGTGGGACTTGATCTTACGACCTCCCGGCTCCTGTTGCCCCCTTCGGACAACCTGCTCCGCAGGGCGGCCGTACCAAGCCTGGATATGACCGATGAGGGCCTCCTCTGGGTCGGCTCCCTGGAAGGTTTGATCCTTTACGATCCGATGTCCTCCAAGAATCTCCGCCAGTTTACCGATCGAAACGGAATTCTGGGTACCGATGTCGCGTCCTCCAACGGCGTCACCGCAGGTTTGAACGGGGAGGTCTGGTACGCCTCCGCCTCCAACGGGATCAGCCGCTATGCACCCATGCTCGCATCGTCTTTCCCCACCCGGCCTGCGGTCCTGATCGGAGCGGTCCACGCCGGCACGATCAGCCGTTCCCTCCTGGCATCCGATGCTGCGCTGGACCTTTCCTTCGGAGACGCAAGGGATGTGGAAATTACGCTTTCCGTTCTCTCCTTTCGGGACCCGGAGAGCATTGAGCTGTCGGGGTATCTCTATCCCTTCGAGCAGAGCTTCAAGCCGCTCGGCCGCGTAAAGTCCGTTCGATATACCAACCTGGACCCCGGCCGGTACACCTTCCATCTCATCGCTGAAGCCCGGGGAGACCGGAGTGAGCCGTCTACGGTTACACTTACGGTCCTCCCTCCCTGGTGGCGGGCATGGTGGTTTCTCTCCCTGGTCATGGTCTGCATTGTCGCCTCCGGCATGGGAGCCTACCGATTGAGAATCCGAAAGATCCGGGCCCGGGAACGGGAACTGGAATCGATCGTGGAAGCCCGGACGCGAGATCTCATTGAGGAAAAGGAAAAGCTCGACCGGGCCTACAGCCTTCTCGAAGAGGAGAAACATACCTCTGAAAAACTCCTCTTAAACGTCCTCCCCGAACCCATTGCCCTGCGACTCAAGCAGGGGCAGAACGTGATTGCGGACAGCTTTACCCGGGTGACCGTTCTCTTTGCGGACATTGTCGGTTTTACCACCCTGTCGCAGTCCATTTCCCCCGTTCTTCTCCTGGGGATCCTGAACGAGATCTTCTCCGCCTTTGATCAGCTGGCGGAGCGCCATGGCCTGGAGAAGATCAAGACGATCGGGGACGCCTACATGGTCGTGGGCGGTCTCCCGGTTCCCCGCAAGGATCATGCCCACGCCGTGATTTCGATGGCCCTCGACATGCAGGGAGCCCTTTCCTCGATGGCCCTGGACAAGGCCTTTCCCATGAAGGTCCGGATCGGCATCCACTCCGGACCCGTCGTGGCGGGCGTGATCGGTACGAAAAAATTTGCCTATGATCTATGGGGCGATACGGTCAACACCGCGAGCCGGATGGAATCCCACGGCGTGCCCGAGAAGGTTCAGATCTCCGAGACGACCTGGGAACTGATCCGGGAGGACTTCATCTGCGAGGAAAGGGGAACGATCGAGGTGAAGGGAAAGGGAAAGATGAAGACGTACTGGGTGACAGGCCGGCGGGAGAAAAAGGAACCGGCTTCAGGAGCGGATTGAGCTGTCCCAGTGCTTGTTGGCCCCCGAGGCGTAGTGATCGTAGGGAATCAGGGGCTTTTCAAGACGTTCCCGCAGTTCCTTCGACAGGCGGCCGGTCCTGGCCACTTCTTCTCCTGCCGTGCGCAGATGCTTCTTGTAGCGGGCCAGGAAGGGTCGGAGTAGAAGGCTTCGAGCTCCCAGCAGTTCCCCGCCCCCGCGGTATATTTCCATCACAACTTCACTGTGCAGGTTCCGTGCGATCCTTCGGAAGAGGAGCTCCAGGACCTGGAAATGGCTCTGCTCCGGGTACCCGCAGTTAGAGATGACTCCCAGGCGGGGGTAGCGTTCCCAGCGCTTAACATGGCGGTATTCTCCGTGCTCGTCCTTTTCGAAATGGGGATCCATGGAAGGAATCATCCGGTCCATGAAGGTCTTCATCAGGCCGGTCACGTTGTCTACATAGAGCGGTGTGGCAAAGATCAGCAGATCGGCGTCCATGACCCGGGGGATGAGATCGTCCATTTCGTCGCGGATGATGCAGTGTTCCGGGGTCTTCGTCCAGCAGGTGAAACACCCCCGGCATTCCGCAATTTCCCGTCCCGTCAGAAAGATCCATTCCACTTCCGCGCCGGCCCGCCGGGCTCCCCGGGTAAACTCCTGCACCATGATGTGGGTATTTCCCAGCTCTCCCCGGGGACTTCCATTGACAATGGATATCTTCATTATGCCTCCCGAAATCAGTATAGCAGGATGGGGTGCCGACCGTGGTAACATGGTGGTCCGGAATAGAAAAATTCAATGGATAAAATATGAGACGACTCCAGACAAAAAACGAAGAGATTGCCAACGCCCTGACCCATGGACTGGGTGTGCTGGGTGCCGTGACGGGCCTGGTCCTGCTTGTCGTATTCGCGAGCCTCCGGGGAAATGCCTGGTCGATCACCGGTCTTTCCATCTTCGGGGCTGCCCTCACCCTTCTCTACCTGACCTCAACCCTTTACCACGCAATTCCCGTCGGCAGGGCAAAGCGGGTTTTTCGACTGCTGGACCACTCCATGATCTTTATCCTGATCGCCGGAACCTATACCCCGGTTACCCTGACCGTCCTGCGCGGCGCATGGGGCTGGACCCTTTTCGGCCTGGCCTGGGGAATAGCCCTGATCGGGGTCATCGTGGAGCTCAGCCTGGGAGGACGGCACGGATGGGTTCGCGTTGTCCTCTACGTCCTCATGGGGTGGATGGTGGTTCTAGCATTCCGGCCGATGATGGACATGGTTCCCCCGGGGTTTTTCTTCTGGCTCCTCGCGGGCGGTCTGGCCTACACCGTTGGAATTGTTTTCTATGCCTTCAAGCGCATGCCCTACCACCACGCGGTGTGGCACCTCTTTGTCGTGGCCGGTTCGACCGCCCACGTCTGCGGGATGTTTCTCTATATCGTTCCGGGCGGAGCCTGATTCCCCTTGTTACGGGAGGGGAGATAGCGGCTTGAAATGGGCCGTAAAATGGCGCAGGTGCTTCTGCTGGTAGGTAATCTCAAATCCCGGAATCCGGTCCTTTTCCCTGTTGATTCTTTCCAGGGCCTCGGCAACGAAGGCCAGGTGGTTGTAGGTGTAGACCCGTCGCGGAACGGCCAGGCGGACCAGCTCCATGGCGGCGTGTTCTCCGAACATCACGCTCCCGATCTCCACGCCCCGGATGGCACCCCGCAGGTAGAGCATCACGGTGAGGGCCTGGGCGGGAAGCTGACTCTGGGGAATGTGGGGCAGCATTGACCTTGCATCCACATAGACCGCGTGGCCCCCGGTGGGTTCCAGAATGGGCACCCCGACAGCCTTGATCATTTCGCCGAAATCCCGCACCTGTCCGATCCGGTACTGAAGATAGGCTTCGTCCAGCGCTTCATCCAGTCCAACGGCCAGGGCTTCGAGATCGCGGCCGGCCATGCCGCCATAGGTGATGAAGCCTTCCTTCAGGATCAGCTGGTTCTGCAGGGCTTCGAATAGCGAGTCGTCATTTCCCGCCAGAAAACCGCCGATGTTGACAAGGCCGTCCTTTTTGGCGCTCATCGTACAGCCATCGACCAGGGAAAACATCTCGCGCGTGATCTCCCGTATCGACCGGTTTTCCTGCCCGGGCTCCCGTTTTTTGATGAACCATGCATTCTCCGCGTATCGGCAGGCATCGAAGAAAAGGGGCTTGTGATGCTTCCGGCAGACCGCGGAGACCGCCCGGATATTTTCCAGGGAGACGGGCTGTCCGCCGCCCGTGTTGTTCGTCACGGTGAGCATGACGATAGGAACGAGATCCCCCTTCTCCGTAAGGAGATGATCCAGTTTTTCCGTATCCATGTTTCCCTTGAAGGGGTGAAGGTTTTGCGGGTCCCGTCCCTCCTCGATGACCAGGTCCATGGCTTCGGTACCCAGCGATTCGATGTTGCCCCGGGTCGTGTCGAAGTGGTTGTTGGAGGGAACGATCATTCCCGGTTTCAGGATCGTACCGAAGAGCAGATGCTCCGCGGCCCGGCCCTGATGGGTCGGCAGAAAGTGCTTGAATCCCGTAATGGAAGATACGGTATCCCGGAGACGCATGAAGCTTCGGGCATAGGCGTACGCCTCGTCGCCCCGCATGATGGCCGCCCACTGCTCGGAAGACATGGCGGAGGTACCGCTGTCGGTCAGGAGATCAATGAAGATATCCTCGGATTTGATCAGGAAGACATTGAATTTCGCCGCCGTCAGGATGTCCGGCCGCTTCGATTCCGGGACGAGAGAAATCGTCTCCACCGTTTTGATCCGCCAGGGTTCCGGGGGTCCGTAGGTCATGCTCCCTCCTTCTATCGCATCATATGGATCGGGCCCGTTTTTTGCCTCCCCAGAAATCCCGGGCCGTGTATATGGCGTATGGTCGCGCCCTCCTCAGCATCATAGCACAGGAACACCCTGCCGGTGCGAAAATCGGGGGAATCAGGAAGGAATCAGAATTTTCTTGAGGTAGTGTCCCGTATGAGAGTGTTTTGAGGCCATGACTTCCTCCGGTGTTCCCCGGGCAACGATCTTTCCTCCACGGTCCCCGCCCCCGGGCCCCAGATCGATGATGTGATCCGCTGTCTTGATGACATCGAGATTATGCTCGATCACGAGCACAGTGGACCCTCGATCCACAAGGGTGTGGAGGACCTGGAGGAGCTTGCGGACGTCATCGGCATGGAGGCCGACGGTGGGTTCGTCCAGCAGGTAGAGCGTGTGTCCCTTGGGACGCTTGGCAAGTTCCCGGGAGAGCTTGATGCGCTGGGCTTCTCCGCCCGAAAGGGTCGTAGCCGGCTGTCCGAGGCGGATATACCCCAGGCCGACGGCCTTGAGGGTTTTCAGGATCCGTTTGGCCGTTGGGATCGGCTCAAAGATCTCGTAGGCCTGGTCGACCGTGAGGTCAAGGATCTCCGCAATGTTCAGGCCCTTGTACCGGATTTCCAGCGTCTCCCGGTTAAATCGCCTGCCATGGCAGGCGTCGCAGGTGACGTAGACGTCGGGGAGGAAGTGCATTTCGATCTTGATCGTTCCTCCACCCTGGCAGGTCTCACAGCGTCCACCCTTGACGTTAAAGGAGAAGCGGCGGGCCTGGTATCCCCTCATCCGGGCCTCCGGGACCTTCGCCAGCATCTCCCGGATGGGGGTGAGGCACCCGGTGTAGGTGGCCGGGTTGCTCCTCGGCGTTCGGCCGATCGGAGACTGATCGATGTCGATCACCCGCTCGATCGCCGCCAGGCCTTCAAGGGAGTCATGCTCCCCGGGCTGCATGGGGGAGCGGTACATGTTCCGCATGATGGCCCGGAAGAGAATGTCCTGGACCATCGTCGATTTTCCCGAACCCGAGACCCCGGTAACGACAGTGAACGTTCCCAGGGGAAAGGTGACGTCGATGTTTTTAAGGTTATGTTCCCGGGCCCCCCGCAGGACAATCTCTTTCCCGTTTCCCGGCCGGCGCTTCTTTGGAATAGGAATGGATTTTGTACCGGAAAGGTACTGCCCCGTCAGAGAATCGGGACAGGCCCGGATTTCCTCCGGACCTCCCGTTGCCACCACCTCACCTCCGTGTATGCCTGCCCCGGGTCCGAGGTCCACAATATAGTCGGCACTCTCGATCGTCTCTTCGTCATGCTCAACGACAACCACGGTGTTCCCGATATCCCGCAGATTCTTCAGGGTGTCCAGGAGGCGGGCATTATCCCGCTGGTGGAGACCGATGGACGGTTCATCCAGGACGTAGATTACTCCGGTCAGGCGGCTGCCGATCTGGGTGGCCAGCCGGATTCTCTGGCTCTCTCCCCCGGAAAGGCTCGCCGAGCCCCGGTCCAGCGTCAGGTAGCCCAGGCCGACGTTCACGAGGAAGGAGAGCCTTTCCCGGACCTCCTTCAGAATCTTCTCCGCGATCGTCCTCTCCTTTTGTGAGAGGGAGAGATCCGTGAAGAAATCCAGAGCCCTTTCCACCGATTCCCCGGAGATTTCGGCGATCGACCGGCCTCCGATCCGCACGGCCAGCGCCTCCCGTTTCAGGCGGGTTCCCTGGCAGTCGTGGCAGGGGAGGAGGGTCATGAACTGTTCGATATCCTGACGGACCGCGAAGGACTCGGTCTCCATGTAGCGCCGTTTCAGCATCGGGATGATGCCTTCGTAGGTTCCGGTGTACTCGTATCGGCCCCGGTCTCCCTGGTAGAGAAAGGCCATCTCTTCGTCCCCGCCGTGAAGGATCACGTTACGAACAGTTTCGGGAATGTCCTTCCACGGTGTCTTGATCGGTATCTTATAGTGAGCCATGACCTGCTCCACCTGGTGCTGTCTCCAGTGGTTGGAATCGGGATCCCAGAGTGTCACCGCGCCGTCACGGATCGAAAAAGATCCATCCGGAATCAGGACTGAAACGTCGATTTCCCTCAGCACGCCGAGGCCGTTGCAGGTGGGGCATGCGCCGTAAGGTGAATTGAAGGAGAAGGAACGGGGAGAAATTTCTCCAAAGGAGAATCCGCATTCCGGGCAGGCGTGGTGCTCCGACAGAACCTCCTCCCGGTCCTCCAGCTGGGCCAGGAGGACACCCTTTCCGACACGGAGCGCCGTCTCCACAGAATCAGTGAGGCGGGTTCGAACATCGGACTTGATGACGATACGGTCAATGACCACTTCAATCGTGTGCTTTCTCTTCTTGTCCAGCTCGGGAGGATTTTCCGCTTCCACCATGGCTCCGTCGACGCGGGCCCGGATGAAACCCTCCCGGATCATCTGCTTGAAGACCGCCCTGTGTTCCCCCTTTTTTCCCTGAACCAGGGGGGCCAGCAGAACGACCCTGGCCCCCTCGGAAAGTCCCATCAGGTGGTCCACGATGCTTTCCGCCGTCTGGGGATTAATGGGTTTGTTGCAGTCGGGGCAGTGCGGGTGTCCGATGGAGGCGAAGAGAAGACGAAGGTAGTCGTGAATTTCCGTGACCGTTCCGACAGTGGAACGGGGATTCTTCGAGGCGGTCTTCTGTTCAATGGCGATGGCGGGGGAGAGTCCCTCGATGGAATCGACATCGGGCTTGTCCATCTGCTCCAGGAACTGGCGGGCGTAGGCTGACAGGGATTCCACGTAACGCCGCTGACCTTCGGCAAACAGCGTGTCGAAGGCGAGGGTGGACTTTCCCGAGCCGGACACACCGGTGATGACGATGAACTGATTGCGGGGCAGAGAGACGGTGATGTTCTTAAGGTTGTGCTCTCTGGCTCCCCGGATCGTGATGGAGGAGACTGGAACCATGGATCAGTTGAAGGTCACCCGCGCCCAGCGACGTTTCCCCACCTTCAGGGTCAGGATGTCGCCCGGTTTCGGCTCCAGGGTCAGGCCTTCGTCGGAGACCTTCTCCCCGTTAATGGAGACGGCGCCCTGAGCGATCATTCGCCGACTCTCGGCATTGGAAGGGCAAAGGTCGAGATCTTTCAGAAGATGAACCACCATGCGGGGTTCCGACGCGGGCAGGGTGTGCTCCGGCATGTCTGTGGGAACCTGGCCTTCCCGGAAGATCCGCTCGAATTCGGCATGAGCTTCGTCAGCGGCCTCTCTGGAATGAAAATCGGCGACGATGGATTTGGCCAGGGCTACCTTGGCGTCCTTCGGGTGCCGCCGGCCCTCTTCCACGTCCTTCTTGAAGCCCTCGATCTCTGCGGGAGAAAAGTCGGTGAGCAGGGTGTAGTACTTCCACATCATCGTGTCGGAAACCGACATCAGCTTGCCGAACATCTCCCCGGACGGATCCTCCACAGCCACGTAGTTGTTCAAGGATTTGGACATCTTCTCCACGCCGTCCAGACCCTCCAGGAGAGGAAGGGTCAGGACCACCTGGGGCTCCAGGGTGTATTCGCGCATGAGATTGCGGCCCACGAGAAGGTTAAAGAGCTGATCGGTTCCTCCCAGCTCCACGTCGGCCTTCAGCGCGACGGAGTCGTATCCCTGCGCCAGTGGGTAGAGGAGTTCGTGCAGGAAGATCGGTTCGTTGGCCTGCCATCGTTTCGTGAAGTCGTCCCTCTCCATGATCCGGGCAAGGGTGACTTTCCCTGCAAGCCGGATCCATCCCTCCGACCCGAGCTCGCCCAGCCAGCGGCTGTTGAAATCGATGACGGTCTTTTCGGGATCCAGGATCTTGAAAGCCTGCTTTTTATAGGTTTCGGCATTCTCCAGGACCTCTTCCCTGGAGAGCTGGGGCCGGGTCGTTTTCTTTCCCGATGGGTCCCCGATAAGACCGGTGAAGTCTCCAATCAGGAAAATAACCCTGTGTCCGAGTTCCTGAAAGTGCCGCATCTTGCGCATCACGACGGTGTGCCCCAGATGGATGTCCGGAGCGGAAGGATCAAACCCCACTTTGATCGTGAGAGGCTTACCGCGTTCGATCTTTTTCAGCAGTTCGGCTTCTTCAATCAGGTGTTCGGCGCCCTTCTTGAGGTACGCCACCTGATCCTTTGGACTCATATCATAATTCGCGACCATAACCGGCTATTGTATCGGGTTCCTCCAACCTTGTCCACCCTTCATCCACAGAATTCTGTTGAAAAAGGCAGGTGTCAGAGGGAAGCGTGAACCTCTTTGGAGGCCTTGGCGGTCATTGCCTCGATGTCGATCCGGAGGATCGTGACACGCCGGACCGCGTCGGGGGTCACCTGCTTTTCCCGGACCGGTTCGGGATAGTTTTCCAGCTGGCGGATCATGATGTCGAGGGCGTATCGCTTTTCCGATTCATCCTGGACGATATGGGCCCGACCATCGATATGAACGGAGATGTACCGATGGTCGCAGGCTCCCTGGATATACCCCAGGTCTTTCATGGCCTGGGCCCAGACCCGGTTGTTTTTCTTGAGGATCTCCAGTTTTTTCCCCTCACCAGCACAATGGAGGAAAAGGCAGTTTCGGGCGGGATCAAACCCGTGGTTCATCGTGACGAGGTAGGGTTCCTCCCCGTTGCACATCGCCATCGTGATAAATTCGGTTTCGGATAGGATCTTTTCCATGGCCGTTCGGGATGTCAGGGCCTTGTCGTTCCGCCGCATGGGCACCTCCATAGTACACGCAGGAAAATCCATTATACCTAAAGCCGGTTGACCCGGATCCATACACACCCTATACTGGCAGAAGAAGGCGGAATATGAAGGTACAAGGAGGAGGTTCCCTATGCACCACGATGATGATGCCCATCTGGCACCCGTAGATCCTGAGCGAATCTATCAACTGACCCGTCCCGACGACAAACTCCTGAATCTCTACCTGATCTACAGCCTCCTGTCCAATGTCGCCTTTCCCTTTGTCTTTGTCCCCCTCTATTTTCACTACATCACGCTTCGATACCGGTTCGATCAGGAGGGTGTAGCCGTTTCGTACGGTATTCTCTGGAGAAAAGAGTCCTATCTGACGTACAGCAGGATCCAGGACATCCACGTTTCCCGGAACATCTTCGAGCGGTGGCTGGGCCTGGGTACCGTGAAGATCCAGACGGCTTCCGGGAGTTCCAGTGCGGAAGAGTCGATTGTGGGTGTAAGGGAATTCGACGAGATCCGGAATTTCCTCTATGCCCGGATGAGAGGCCACGCCGTGGATGGGAAGCGCAGGGGAGAGAAGGAAGAAACGGGAAATGTTAATCAGCTTCTTACAGGGATCCTGGAGGAACTCCGGGGGCTTCGACAGGACATCGAGGGCGGAAACCATGGTTGAGTTTGTCAAATCGATGGTCTTTCCACTCCTCAAGGTCACGGAAAAGGCACCCGCACCGCTTCCGGGGCATAGACAGGGCGAGTACCTTGAAATTCTCCGTGCCTGTCCCGAATATCTCCAGTACAAGCTCTTCTTCTGGAGAATTTATGCGGTGATCTGGGGTGTCGCGATTTTTGTACTGTGCGCCATTTTTCTCTTTCTGGGTCCGCTCTGGGCCCTGCTGACGATTCCCCTGATGGTGGTCGGCGCCTACAAGGCGGCCGTTCTCTATGTCGTGACCTGCCTCGATTACCAGATGCGCTGGTACGTCCTGACCGATCGGAGCCTCCTCATCCGCCAGGGAGTCTGGGTGGTGCGGGAGATCTGCCTGACCTTTGCCAACGCGCAGAATGTCCACATCAGGCAGGGACCAATCCAGCGATGGTTCGGGTTCTCCAGTGTGGAAATCGATACGGCCGGGGGTGGAGGGAAATCGAAAGAAGAGGAGGGCATGCACACGCACCGGGCTGTGCTTCGAGGATTGAAAGAGCCCTACAAAGTAAGAGATCACATTCTGGAGTTGCTGAAGAAACACCGCGGCGCGGGTCTGGGGGATCCGGACGATCCCACGGGAGAAGAACGATCGGGCCGCGAAATAGACGCTGAACTTCTGAAGGGGATCCACCATGAAATCCGGGAGATTCGAGCGGCACTTGCGGGAGCCGACGCAGGGTAGCTTTCCCGGTTGACGAGTCGAAAATGATACACTAGGAAAGTGTGGTGGGAAGGGGAGTTGTTCTGCTGCACGAGAAGGACGAAGGAGGAGAGATGGAACTGATGACAATTTGCTCCACCTGCGATGGAATCGGGGAAGTGGCGACCCAGGCAGGCGTTGAAAAATGCGTGCGATGCGACGGCCGGGGAAAGGTTCCCACACAATCGGGCCGGGAGCTCCTGGAGTTTCTGAACACTTTTGCCGATGTCATCTTTCATGGCTGGGATCTGGGCGAGATGGGCGCACAGGACGACAAGCCGGAAGGCCGCGTCCGGGGAATGACCCGCCGCATCGACCGCTGAACTCGAACGGTCGCACAGGAAGTCCGGATCTTACGATCTTCCTTCCTGTATTGTGTATCCCTTCAATATCCCAAACTTTTTAAACTCCCGTACGTTCAATTAGGCAGACAGCTCTCCCCGGATTAAGGATGGAGGAGGGGGGTGAAGGGGAAAGCGGATTCAAAACGGGAGGAAGCCATGAAGAGAAAAACCCTCTGCCTTGTTCTTTCCCTGCTGACATTCCTGGCAGTTCAGCCCTTATTCTCAGAACCGACTCCGCTGGAACGGGATGTGGACCGGTACCTCAAACCCCTTCTGGATGAAGATCTTATCAGCGGATCGATCCTGATCGCCCGAAAGGGAAAGATCGAGCTTTCCAAAGGGTACGGCCTGGCCAACCGGGAGCACAACGTACCCTGCACAGCGGAGACGGTCTATCGCCTGGCCTCGGTGACGAAAACCTTCACGGCCGCGGCCGTCATGATTCTCCAGGACCGGGGCCTCCTCAAGGTGGATGATCCCCTGTCCAAGTATATTCCCGACTATCCCGGGGGGGATCGGATCACCCTGCACCATCTCCTGAACCACACGGCGGGCGTCATAAACTACAGTGCCCTTCACGACCACTACCGGGTCTGGGCAATGGACCATACCCTCGACCAGGTGATCGACCGCTTCAAAAACGAACCCCTGCGGTTCGAGCCGGGGGAACGATTTGAATACAGTAATTCCGGGTACGTCCTCCTGGCCCGGGTCATCGAGATCGCGAGCGGTCAGTCCTTTGGGGATTTTCTAAAGGCCAACATCTTCAAGCCGCTGGGAATGACCTCCAGCGGCGTCGACTCCCACACGAAGGTGATCCCTCATCGGGCCACGGGCCACTACAACATGGGGGAGGAGATCATTCAGGCCCCCTATCTCTACATGGAATACACCAGCGGAGCCGGTGCTCTTTATTCCACGGTGGAAGATATGTACCGCTGGGATCGAGGCCTTATGGCCGGGAAGCTCCTTTCTCCGGAGGCTCTGGAGAAGATGTACACGCCGGGGCAGGGGAATTACGGGTACGGGTGGTTTGTCCGGGAGGAGTTCGGCCACAGGCTGATCGAGCACCGCGGTGGCATCAACGGCTTTCTGACGATGATCCAGCGATTCATCGACGATGATGTTGTCGTGATCACCCTCTTCAACTACGTCTCCACCTTCGCCCGGCAGGTCAACCGGGACTTAGCCGCCATAGCCCTTGGGCTGCCCGTAAAGCCCGTCCTGATCCCGGAGGGGGTCGGTGTCGAGAAGGAGAAGCTGGCCGAACTTGAAGGAACCTATGCCGTCATGGAGCAAGCCTACACCGTGCTAATGGAAGAGGGAGCCCTCTATTTCTCAGGTCCCGACCAGCCAAAGGAGAAGCTCATCCCTCAGAGTGAAGTCACCTTCTATCTCCGGAAGGGCAACGCCCTCTTACACTTCCCCAGGAACGAGGCGGGGGTTGTGGAGCGGATGATCTACCAGCAGAGCGAGCACTTGCTCCCCTGCCCGAAGGTCAAGGTCGAATCATCAGGCAAGAACGATGCATAATGGCAGTTCAACCTGGGCATAGCCTCCCTCATTCTATGCTACGATTAGAAAATGGGAAGAAAGGAAAGGGTCAAGATTGTATTTCGGTTAAGGTGGTTTAAATAAGTGTTACCTTCAAAAAGAAATAGAATAATAAAACACATAATTTTGATCGTCAGTTTTGTTATGCTGAGCAGTTTGAGGATATTCCATTACTGGTTTCATTATTTATTTACAGGAAAAGATGTTTCAGAAAGATTTGTAAATAATTATCTTTTCGTTTTAAAGATTATCAACATAATAGATTATGTACCTGTAACGATCATGGAATATTTAGGGATCTTATACCCTGGTCACGTAACCCATTCAAATATTCACACTGATATTCATGTATCTATTCATTACTTTCTTATTTCATTCATATTCTGGAGCATCACATTCTATTTGGTTAAAGGTATAGTGGGCAGGATAAGACAGCGACTGAAAGAAGACAGCATAAAGCCACCTGTACGTTCCAAATGATCTATAAAGAGAATGATAATTGGCCAAACGATCATCGCCCAGGAGGAAAAAGTCAAAATTCGGAGGGAGTTGAAGATTATCCATGGTGACTCTGATGGAACGAAATGGAAAATTTTCCGTTATCCAGTGCAGATGATCCAAGAAGCTACCCTGTCAGGAGGTGATTCATGAAAAAGGTTTCCTTTTTCGCTATTCTTTTTCTATCCGCGATGCTGGTCGCCGGAACGGTGACTTCCCATCACGAAAAGACCCTGAAAGCAATCCCGGATGGTACCGTGGTAGTCGACGTGTCCTTTCACAACGTCGACGTGACCGTTCGGCCGGGAGAGAGTGTGTCGGCGGTTGTGGATCTGGAAATATCCGGAGACAAGGAAAAGGCCGAGGCCATGCTCAAGGAGTATGAGCCCACCTTTGAGGTAAAAGACAACAAGATCGTTATCAAATCGCAAAAACGGTCCAAGGGATCGTTTTCCTGGAAAAAGATCAAGGCCCGCGGGCACGTCGTTCTTGACATGCCGCCCTCCATGAGCCTGAGTGTCGATTCATCTTCAGGGAATTTCACCTTCAACGGCGATCTGAAGAACCACGACCTCGATATTGACCTATCCTCAGGAAATATAAGCCTGGACGGGGCGATGAAGTCGCTCGACATCGATGCGTCTTCCGGGAATGTCAATGCCCGTTTTTCTCACGCTGTCGACAAAGTTTCCATCGACCTCTCTTCGGGCAGCGTGACCCTTGACGGACCGGTGGCGAATCTTTCGGTGGATGCTTCCTCCGGCAACATCGATGCGGACGGACTCACCGGATCGGCGAGGATCGACACCTCATCGGGAACGATCGAGGCTTCCTGGACGTCCATCACGCCGGGAAGCAGGATTACTGCAGATGCCTCTTCCGGGAATGTTACCCTGACCCTTCCCGCCGGCACGCAGCTTTCGGGCTCTATCGATGTCGGCTCCGGAAATATCGAATCGGACTTTCCCTTCAAGCTTTTTAAGGACAGGGGCCACGCGGAATTTTCCGGGGGACCGGGATCGATCCCCATCGAAGTCGATACATCCAGCGGCTCCGTCACGATCCGGGAAAAGTAAACAGACCGTCTAATTTTCCCTCCTCCAGTAAGAACTGCTAATAATTAGGGGGACAGTATATGTAATTATTCTTGACAATTGAATTGAACTTCTCTACCGTAGAGATATGGCAAGGATTGCAAGGGTTGTTGTTCCCAACATTCCTCATCATGTCACGCAACGAGGGAATCGTAACCAGCAGGTGTTCTTTCAAAATCAGGACTATGAAAAGTATTTGTCTCTATTAAAAACCTACACGGAAATTCATAATGTATCAATTTGGGCCTATTGTCTTATGCCTAACCATGTTCACCTTATTGCGGTTCCTCATGATAAGGAAGGATTAACCGGTGCAATCCGGGAAGTACATCGGCGCTATACGAGAATGATTAACTTTCGATACGAATGGCGTGGTCATTTATGGCAATCGAGATATGCCTCTTATCCAATGGATCAACACCATCTGCTTGCAGCGGCTCGCTATATAGAGCGTAATCCTGTGAGTGCAAATATTGTAGCAAGGCCTGAAGATTGGGAATGGAGCAGTGCCAGACACCATTTGGGCATTCAGATAGGTGATCTTATCTCAAAAGATGATCTGCTTCCCAGCCTGATTAATCAATGGACTTATTTTCTGGCGTCGAATGTGGAAGAATCGGATATATCAATAATGAAGCGCCATCAAAATACAGGCAGACCGCTTGGTGACAAAATGTTCATCTCGTTATGTGAAACCCTCCTGGAACGCACGCTGCTCCCGAAAAAGCCAGGCCCTCGGGGGCCCTGGAAATACAAACAAGCTAAGAAAAAATAATTAAGTAAACTGTCCCCGGAATTAAAGAGGGTTACGGGCTGGAGAAGGGGCGGGAGTGGAAATCGCTCTTCAGGTCGGTCAGCCAGGTGAAATGGGCCCCGTAAATCGTTGAAATGGAGAGTGTGAAGGCTCCGTCTTCCAGGTCATAAAATCCCTCAGGAAGATGAAAGGTCATGACCGTTCCCTCGCCATGCGAGCTCGCGTCTGCCAGGTTCAGGTCTGCTCCGTTGATCGTGCCCCCGATCGACTCGATCTGTTCATAGGGAATCGTGAGGGTCAGAACGAGAAGCTCTTCGGCTTGATTGACCTCAACCGTCACATCGACATCAACGAATGAAGCTCCGGACCATACGTGAGTCGGGTTGGGATTTGAAAGGGTCGAACTGTCCCGGAAAGCGTTGGTCCATGCCGGCGGATCGGGGGGGGGATCCTCTTTCAGCATATCCCTCCAGGCTTCGTCGGTGAGCCGGTCGGAGATCGGCCAGGAGAATTCGTAGTAGGAAAAGGAGGCACCCACGGTGAGCAGGACCTGGCCGCTCACGGGAACAGCCACGAGAAGGCGGTACGGAAACCCCACGGCCTCCTCCAGGCAGGTGGAACTGTTGGGATCAGTGTGGACGTCGGCGATGATCGCCATGGGGTCATCACCCACGACAGGGGAGGAGTCATCCGGATAATCGGACGTTGTGACCAGGTTCCGGATCGTGTCTCCGAAGGTTGAAAGCCATGCCTGTTCCTTATGGTTTGGAGGCCGATTGGCGAGTTCCTTTTCGGCAATGGTTTTCAGCTCCAGGAGGATGGCTTCAAAACCCCGCAGGCGTTGTTCCGTGTCGGTGTCCAGGAGAGAAAATCCTGTCAGGCCATCCATCGTGTATCGGGTGAGAGCCGCCAGTCGGGCGTACAGATCGGCGTTGGGTTCGACATAGCCCGGCGTTGGAAAGTATTCGGGGGGCATCCCTGTTCCCGATGTGCTCTGCTTTGCATAGAGGATCGTGTCGTGGCGGAGCTCCGTCCAGGAGCCGAGGGCTGCGTTGAGATCCTTTTTCTCCCATGCCCCGTTCTGCATGAAGAAGGGATAGCCTTCCCCCTTCGGGTAGAGGAGGGGCATCAGGGTGTAGAGCCAGTTCCAGTAGAGGTTGTCGGCCCACTGGGCTTCCGGGTAGGAAGAGAACCGCTCCTTAAGGTCCTTCATCTCCTCCATGTAACCAGGATAAACGGTTTCTCCTTCCGCTTCCAGGATTTCAAGGCTCAGGTCCGATCCAAGGACGGCCATGACATCGAGACTGCGGGGCATGTAGCGATCCAGGACATACGGGTACACGAGACGGGTGAACATCAGGGAATCCGGAATAAACCTCTGGCCCATGAACCGAAGCCCCTTTCCGGTCAGGGTGGGAATTTCCGGATCGGGGAGGGAGGCTTCCGCTTCCGTGATGAAGGTCTGGAGAGAGGCCGGATCAAGGATCAGGTCGGGAGCCTGGGTGAGAAAGTCCGATCCGTATATCCGGGTGGCAACGGTCAGATAGTCGGTGTACAGAAGGTCGTCGGCCCGGCCGGCGAAGAAGGTGGTCGGGAAGTAGATACCACCCCATTCCTCACCGTGGTTACCCGTAGACAGGGCCTGGGTGAGAAGAAGGGCGGCTCCCGTGAGGGTGGGCTGAACCGTTCCATAGCCATCCCGAAGGATGAAGGTCATCCGGCCGTGCCACATCATCGTTTTGAAATAGCGTTCCAGAGCTTCAGACTTCGTGTAGTGACCTCTCGGTTTGTACTGGCTGTAGTCCTCCGGGTAGGCGCCGAATAGGGGAGAGGCCGCGTACCCCTCGTGAGCCTCGATCAGGGCAAGCTCCTGCGCCACGATGGCGCTGTAGTCCGAAGGGACTTCAAAGGAGGGATCAGCCAGGGAGAGGGCCACGGCAAAATAGGCACCAAGAAGAAAGGTCGAAGGATCGTTCTCATCCAGATCCATCTGTCGTGCCCGGGAAAAGAGGCTGGTATCCAGTGCGATAAGCGAGGGCAGGAACTGGTCCTCCTCGATGTTCTGCAGGATGTCATCGAAGAATCGGTGGTAAATATGAAGAACTGCGTCTGTTGTAACAAAAATGGGCAGTCCCTTCGAATTGGCTTCGACGTAGACATCGTAAATTTCGTTGTACCCGGTACCCGAGTCGTACGAAGATTCGGGGGTTGCCACAAATCCATTCTGAACAATGAGCTCGATCTGTTCCGCGGTCAGGTTGTAATCTTCCCGGTTGATGACATTGGTCAGTCCGGCTTCCACGGTGTAGGGCACCACGGAAGGCACGCTCCGGACGAAGACAGGCACGTACGTGCCAAATTCCGTCTGTACTTTATCGGTGATCGTGACGAGGGGGCCCCCGGATGCCATGACTCCGGCGGACAGGGCTAGGAAGACGATCAGAACCCCCGAAAGAGGGGCGCGTAATTTCGAAGTAAATAGACTTTGAACGTTTTTCCTCATAACACACCTTCTTTTTTCCCCAACTTGACCTGCTTCCGTACTTCTACCATACGCCGGTGTTAAGAATTCTGCAAGGAAATTATCTCGGTGGACGATTCGAAAAGGTAAGAGATGGGATCGATTCATTTGACAGATCGGGTTTGTACCTTTATTCTCTAAAGGAGAGCGCCCGGGAATTTCCCGTTGATTCCACAGAGTACATCGGCAGGCTTGCCATACTTTATTCAAATGGGGGGGGCATGAAATCGAAATCGTTTTGGTTTATTTTCCTTACCGCACTTCTTTCCCTGGAGATGGGTCACGCATCCAACCTGACGAACCCAAAATCAACAGACCTTATCGAGGGCAACAGGTACCCGCTCACCTACGAGCAGAGGGTTCAAGCCTTTGACACCCTTCAGCGGATCAAATTCTCCCACCGGGTTCCCTCTCTTCGTGAGGATGCACCGAAACCCGTGTATGAACAGATCTTCACAAACACGGTCCTCTACTCCAGGGTGTCGACAATGCTGCGTCAGTGCAACGCTCTGGAGGTTCTGTGGGGGAAGACCTTTTCAGGAGAGGATCTGCAAAACGAAATGAATCGCATGGCCAGGAATTCCCTTATGCCGCATCGTCTGGCGGAGATCTTTGCGGCACTGGACAACGACCCTCACCGCATCGCGGAATGCCTGGCCCGCCCCATCCTCGTGGAAAATACGATCCGGAGCCTCTTCTCCGGGGATGAACGGTTCCAGGGTGCAATTCATTCACGGGCGGAGCGCGAGTGGGCCGGCGTCCACACTCTGGCGGACCTGCACCGGCTCACCGGTTATCCAGCCCCGCAAGAATGGGTCCTTGTTACCACACCAGATGAGGCTGCCGGGAAAGAACCCGTACCCATCGAAGGCCCCATCTACCTCGACCAGGACGGATGGGACAGACTTCAGCACGAACTCCTGGACCAGATGGGAATGGAGGGAGCCGGGAGACAGGCCCCCCGTCCGATCACCGCCGGGATGGTGAGTTCTCTTCAGGAAAATGAATTCAGCTACTACGGCATCCTGATCCGGGAATCCACGGACAGGAAGATTGCCATTACCCGGGTTGTCTGGGAAAAAGAGGAGTTCACCGGGTGGTGGGATCAAAACGAAAGCAGATTTGCCCTCGAAATCAAAGAGCCTGAATATTTCTACGCTGTACCGGATATTTCATTGACCAACCGGGTGCTTCGTGCAGGTGGAGATTCCTGGGTTCCCGTCACCTCGAGCGGTGCCCCGGTCGCACGGACTCAGCATGTTGCCGTGTGGACCGGATCGGACATGATCGTCTGGGGAGGATGGAACGGAAGCTCCTATTACCGGAATGGGGGGAAGTACAACCCTGCCACCGACTCCTGGACGGCAACCACGACTACGAACGCCCCGGTTGCCCGCCGCCTGCATACCGGCGTTTGGGATTCGTCGGAACAGGTGATGTACGTCTGGGGCGGATACGGAGGAGCCTCCTTTAATTCCGGCGGAGTCTATGACCCGAACAGCAACTCATGGGTCTCGACATGTGACACTACCGGTTTTCCATGCTACGTGCCTGAAGGCAGGTATTACCATACGATGGACCCGATTGGATACCTGTCAAGCGCGGCCATCTGGGGTGGAACCGATACCGATGATATGAACACGGGGGGAAACCTGACGTACAACGGCGGTACAGGAACATGGTGGGATGCCACCGACACCATAGATCCAGATTGTCCGAGTCCCCGCGCGAAACATACTTCCGTCAACCTTTATGGGTGGCGGTATTACATGGTCTGGACCATGGTGATCTGGGGTGGAGACGACCGATTGAACTCGGGCGGAATTCTGCGTCTGGATTCCTATTCAACCGATCCCAGCGATTTCTGGAAACCGATCACGACGAGCAATGCTCCCAAGGGAAGGCATAACCATGCGGCGATCGGTGTGCGTCTTCCGGATCCGACCCACGATCTCATGATGGTCTGGGGCGGGTACACCTGGGGTGCGGATCTGTGGAACAGGGAGGGGGGGATCTACGATGCCCAGAGTGACGTCTGGACGCTTATGACGACTACCAATGCCCCCGACGGCAGGGAACACCCCACCGCCGTTTGGACCGGCCACGAGATGATTGTCTGGGGAGGGGACCGAAGTTCCAGTGTCTACAACACGGGCGGCCGGTATGATTACGTCAACGACCTCTGGTACACGACCACTACCTCAGGTGTAGGTGCGCCCTCTGCGCGGACCGAGCACACAGCCGTATGGGCGGACAGCGGGATGATCGTCTGGGGTGGTTCGAACTTGACCAACGCTCTCGGGAACGGGTCCATGTACATCTCCTGCTGGGATGATCCGGACCTGAACTACCTTATCTTCACGGTTGAGGATGCCGATCCCTGCGACAATACGGGGATCCTTGTATCCTGGGATCCCGACAGCCCGGAATGGGCCGATTATGGGTATTCTGCGGGTCGATCCTATATGATCCTGCGGGATGGATCCCCGCTTGGTTCCGGGGGCTGTAGCGGAACGATCCCCTACGGAACTATTTCGTGTACGGATGATTCGGCTTCCCCTGGCGTGGGTTACACCTACAGCATGGTCGTGGCCAATTCCTGCAACCGTTCAACCCAGGGCCTGGCCAGCAGCCCGGTATCCGATGAGACCAGCACAGCCCCCACGGTCACCGTGACGTGTAACGCGGAGGATGCCGATGGATGCACGGCCAGCTCTGGGATCACCGTTACCTGGCCCCGGGATCCTGGCGGCGGCTGGAACGATAATGGGGAGACCGGACGAAAATACCGGGTCTGGCGCTGGGACAGCATATTTTCATCATGGCAGGCCCTGGGCTCTCAGATCGATTACGGGACAACCAGCTATGTCGATTCCACCACGATAACCGGAATCTCTTACCGGTACAGGGTTCGGTACATCAACGGATGCGGCAAGAACGCGGAAACTCCGGACACGGACGTGGTTCAGGACTTTGTCCAGCAGGATCCCGTGGTCTCCCAGAGCACCACGGTTTCCGATGCCGATCCGTGCACCTACTCGGGTCTTACGATCACCTGGCCCCAGGATCCTGATTCCTGGGGCGATGGAGGAACAGGAGACCGATATTACCGGGTCCGCCGAAGCATCGACGGGGTCAATTTCAACCCGATCTGGGATAACATCCCTTATCCCGCCACGTCCTACGTCGATACGGGAGCCTCCCATGACCAGCCGTACTACTATCAGGTGCGCTACAAGAACGGATGCGGATTGGACGCCGATTCGGGGAATGATTCCGCCTCCGATGGGGCGGGGGTGGTCCCCACGGTCTCCGTGAACAGCAATTCGGTGGACTCCGACTACTGTGATGACGCCGGTATTACCGTGACCTGGCCCCAGGATCCGGGCGACTGGGGGGATTCCAGCCATGGAACCCGGACCTACGATGTTCTTCGAAATGGAAGCGCTCTGGCTGCCGGGTCAGGGATCACCTACGGTACAACTGAATTTGTGGATACAACGGGCACGAATGGAACGGTGTATACCTACTCCGTCCGTTACAACAATGGATGTTCCCTTTCGAGTTCCACTTCGGGAACCAGCTCCAGCGACAAACCCTTTGCTCCGGCGGCCCCGGACAATAACACGGCGGCAGATGTAAGCCCCTGCCTGAAAAACGGAGTACAGGTCACCTGGAGCGCCAATCCCCCCTCCAGCACATGGGGAGATGGTGGAGAGGGAACGCGCACCTATGACGTGTTGCGGGATGGAACTCCGATACAGACCGGAATCTCTCTGGGAACCACCAGCTACACGGACAGTTCTGGACTGCAGGACCAGACCTATACCTATACAGTGCGGTATGTAAACGGTTGCGGGATTTCAACGACCACGTCACCGGGAGCGCAGGAAGCCGACGCCAGGGATTTAACGCCCTGTCCCATCGTCGGGGAGTCACTGACGCTGACCAGGACGGACCCGCTTGTTCAGCTTGACTGGAATGATCCCGGGTGCGGGGATCTCGATCACTACCGCGTATATGCCCAGAGCGATTGCAGTGCGCCCTTCCCTGTGCAGTGGATGACCCTTTCGACTCCGGGAACCAGCTCAACGACGGATGCCCTGAATTCATCGAATGCCTGCTACAAAATCGTGACGGTGGACTCCTGCAACAACGAGTCGAACTGAACGGGAAATCCCGGGAACGAGATTTTCGCGGAATCGATCCATCAGAGGTTTGTCTTCTTGACATCCCCCTGACCTCTGGATAGACTGCATTTATGGTGCAGTCGGGGGAAAGCAGCCGATCTTTCTTCTATCCGGAGACCCTGATGAGATTTCTCAGTCCGGATTGGTTCCCATAAATTTATGACGGCCCCGAAGGAAAACGAAATCCTGGATCTGGCCCTCGCAAAGGGAATTCTCAGTGCGTCGGACCTGGAAAAGGTGGACCAGGAGCTTTCCGATGCCAGAACTATGGTGGACTATAAGAAGTCAGAAGGGTCCCGTCTTTACCTTCTCCTGAAAAAGGGTCTTCTGACTCCGGAAATCATTTCGACCCTGGTTCAGGAGCTTACCCGTGCCGTGCTTGAACCGCTCCATGTGGACCTGCCATCTTCGGATGTTCCCATGGAAATTTCCACCCGGGTGCGCAAATCCGGATCGATTTACAAGCGCCGGTACAAGCTTCTCAACCTGCTGGGTGAGGGAGGCATGGGACGGGTGTACAAGGCCGTCGATCTTGAGCTGAACCGCTACGTGGCCGTGAAGCTGCTCCGTGAGGATGACCCTGACTTCGTCACTCGTCTCAGTACCGAAGCCAAGACCCAGGCCCGGTTGGACCATCCCAATATCTGCAGGGTCTATGATGTGGGAAAGCAGGACGGGAAGCCCTTCATTGCCATGGAGTATATCGATGGCATAACCCTGCAGTCGGTGCGGGATACCCTCACAATCGAGGATAAGGTCAGAATCATGCGGGATGTGGCGGGAGCCATGGCTTCCGCCCATGAGCAGGGATTGATCCACCGCGATCTGAATCCCAGAAATATCATGGTGGAGCGGCAAGAACGGGGAGGGTGGAGAGCCGTCATTATGGATTTCGGCCTGGCGAGGGAAGTTGCCGCTCCCGGCGTCACGGTCACGGGAGCGATACTTGGAACTCCCCACTACATGTCTCCCGAACAGGCCCTGGGGGACAGCCAGGATCTGGACGCACGGACCGATGTCTTCAGCCTTGGAGCGACACTGTTCTTTCTGTTGACCGGGTTTCCCCCATTTGACGGCACGGCCATTGAGGTCCTCCGCAAGGTCGTGGAGGAGGATCCTCCTCTTTTGCGAAAAGTCAATCCCACCCTTCCCCGTGATCTCGAGTCGATCGTTCTGAAATGCATGGAGAAGCTTCCCGCCAACCGCTACAAGAGTGCGCGAGTCATGGAAGAAGATCTGCGGCGGTTCCTGGATGGGGAGCCCGTGGAGGCGCGTCCCTCAACCTGGTCCCTGCGCCTGATCAAAAAGGCCAGGAAGCATCGAACGATGACGGCACTCCTGGCCCTTCTGGTCGTGATTGTCACGGGATTTTCGACTCTTTTTCTCTACTCGAGCTGGCGGGACGGGGTCCAGGAATCTCTTCGCCATGAATATGAAGGCTCCGTCGGCTATATCGAACAGCTTCTCCGTCACGCCTATACCGCTCCTCTCCACGACGTCCGTCCCGAAGAAGCCAGGGCGTCTGCCTATGTGGAATCCTTAATAAAACGGGTGGACCGCCGGGGCCGGCTCGCCCGGGGTCCAGGTAACTACGCCATTGGCAGAGCCCTGCTGGCGCTTCGGCAGTTTGAGGATGCCCGGGCATACCTGGAGAAAGCCTGGAATTCCGGTTATCGAAAACCTGAGGTGGCCTATGCCCTGGGTTCGGTCATGGGTGAGCTTTACCAGAAAGAGCTCCTTGCGGTCCGGAAAGAGCCGGATGAAGAACGGCGGGAAGTTCGCCGCAGGAAGCTGATCGAAGAATACAGGATGCCCGCCCTGGCCCTCCTCCGGGAAAGCCGGGGAATTCAGGTGGATGCTCCGGAATATGTGGAAGCTCTGATTGCCTACTATGAAGGTCAGTATATGAAAGCCCTGTCGTTGACGCGTCAGGTGTTTATACAGTTTCCCTGGATGTACGAAGCCAGAACGCTGGAAGGAAATATCCTGATGGCTCTGGGAGAGGAGCGGCTCAGGCGCGGGGATGATGTCAGGGCTCAACAGTACTATGAAGAGGCGGGTGAAGCCCTGCGGATTGCCATGGCCATGGCTGAAAGTGATACAGATGTCCTCAAAGCCGAAGTGGACCGCATCTTTGGGCTTGTGGAGGTGATTGAGCGCCGGGAAGATATCCCTCTGACCATGATCGACCAGGCGCTGGAAGCGAGTGATCGATCCATTCGCGCCAATCCGGAAAACGTGGAAGCCTATTTGTCTCGGTCTGAAATTTACGAACTCCTTTCCATCTGTCTGAAACGGGAAGATAAAGATCCAACAGAGGCCATCAACCGGGCTCTTGAATCGGCGGAAGAAGCTATTGCGGTGAACATCAAGGATGCAAGGGCATACGCCAGGAAGGGATCCGTGTACTGGAACCTCGCCCTGTTCGAAATGTGGCAGGGAAAGGATCCGGAAAAGAGCTTTCATGCCGCCCTCGAGAATTTCCGCAAGGCTCTGGCTCTGGACCCGGACTCCGCGGATGCCCATAACAACGTGGGTGTGGTGTACAAGGCCATCGCGCAGAATGCCATGGAGAGAGGGGAGGACCCGGTTCCGGATTTGAAACGGGCCATCGCTTCCTATCGACAGGCGCTCCGAAACGAAAACGACCTTTCCTATACAAAAATTTATAACAATCTTGGCAGAGCGTACGAGTTAATGGGGCTCTATCTCATGGATCAAGGTCGATTACCTTCCGAGTCTCTCGATCAGGCGGTGGAATTCTACCAGAAGGCCCTTGACATGGATGCCACAAATGCCTATCTCCATAACAACCTGGGAAATGTACACTGGGCCAGTGGAAAGTACGCCTTTGCCCACGGAAAGGACCCTCTTCCGGCCCTCGAGAAGGCTGAAATTCACTATCGTAAGACAATTGAGATAAACCCGGATTACGTCTTTGCCTATTCCAACCTGGGCAATACTCTTGTCCGAAAAGCCGAATGGGTCGTAAGCCGGGGAGGCGATCCGCAATCCCTGTTGAAGGAGGCACGGGATCTTCTTCATGCCGCGATTGACAATCGCCCCAACTATCACAATGCCATGAAAAATCTATCGGAAACGTACCTGGTGGAAGCCCGATTCAGGGCCCGAAGGGATGAGGACCCCCTTGTGCTCCTTCGGGAAGCCCGAACCCACCTGGACCGGGCACGGGAGCTCAATCCCTCCAGTGCTGAATTTCTTGCCCTGGATGCGAACATCTGGCTGGCGGAGGCGCTCTGGTTTCAGACCCATGGACGTTCCCCGGCGGATGCCCTGAATCGCGCCCGGAACTCCCTGATCTCAGCGGACAATCTCAACCCCCGGGACGCAGAAATCCAGGCCCTTGAAGCAAAGCGGGGGTGGATGATGGCAGTCTGGCTCCTTCAGCACGGTGCGGATGCGCAAACGGCCCTGCAGGAAGCGGAAAGCCATGCCAGGAAGAGCATCAATCTGAACGAGGATCTGGCCGAGGGCCACCAGGCTCTGGGAATTATTCTCTGCCTGAAGGCCAGGGGGACGGGAAGCGGATCGAAGGAGCTTCTCGATGAATCTCATACAGAGTGGGAACGAGCTGTGAAATTGAATCCCATGTTGAAAGAACCGGGCATGTCCGAGGATCTGTGCAGCCCAGTGCGGCAGGAATCAGTTGCGGTGGATTCGAACCCCTCGTGAGAACCTGCGTCTCTGAACCCCGTATAGTAGAACAATCAGACAAATAGAAGGGGCCGTACATGACCCATGCGATTGAGATCCTGGAGCTAACCCGCACCTTTGGTACCCTTCGTGCCGTGGACGGTCTTTCCATGACGGTAGAACGGGGAACCTTTTTTGGCTTTCTCGGACCGAATGGTGCCGGAAAATCCACGACCATCCATATGCTGACGGGGTTGCTGAAGGTGACCTCCGGCTCCGCCACCCTGCTGGGATACGACATCGTGAAAGATCCCGTGGAAGTGAAGCGGCGGATCGGGGTGGTTCCGGAAGAACTGGCCCTCTTCGATCGACTGACCGGGAGGGAGTACCTGACCTTTGTGGGCAGGATGTACGGCATGGATTCAAAACAGATTCAATCCCGCGGCGAGGAGCTGCTGGATCTGATGGAGCTGGCCGGGGACCAGTCAAAGCTCATCGTGGACTATAGCCATGGAATGAAGAAAAAGCTGGCGCTTTCAGCTGCCCTGATTCATGAGCCCGAGCTCCTCTTCCTGGATGAACCCTTTGAAGGAATCGATGCCATCGCATCCCGGATGATCAAACAGATCCTCGGAATCCTCATCGGACGGGGCGTGACCATCTTCCTGACCTCCCATATCCTGGAGATCGTGGAGCGTCTCTGTACCGACGTGGCCATTATTCACAGGGGAAAACTGGTGGCCCAGGGATCGATGGAGACCCTTCGTCAGGGTGTAGAGCTGGAAGGCGATCCCTCCGTCAAAGGGACCCGGACCCTGGAAGAGATTTTCCTTACGATCATCGGGACCGGAGACCGGCCCGAACGAACCCTCTCATGGCTGGAGTAAGGAAACCGTGGGCCTGATCCATACGATCCTCTGGATGAAGTTACGGCTGACCCTGAACCGCAGCCGGACGGCCGCGGGGGCGATGAATACCATCATGGGCCTGATCCTTACGGGCTTCATGGCCTTCATTGTTCTACTTCTCGCTCTCCTCGCGGGCCTGCTTACCTATGGAGCGGCAAGAGGGGGAGACGCGGACATGCTGTACATCATTTTCAATATCGTTTTGGGGTCGTCCCTCGGGATTGCCCTCTTTCTCCCGATCCTTCTCTCGTCCGGGGAAGTTGATCTCGATCCGAGGAAATTTCTGGTTTTCCCTGTTTCCCATAAAAAGCTCTTCGGACTTCTCCTGTTCTCTTCCGTGGGTGAGATACAGCACCTCTTTTACCTGCCCATACTTATGGCGGTCTATCTGACCGGATTTCTTCTCCAGGTGCGGGCCTCTCTTTCAGCTGCCCTTATTCTGGTTCTTTTTACAGTCTTTACCTTTTCCTGGGCCATGGCCTTCTCGCTGTTCCTTCAGGGGGTACTCCGTCATCGCCGGATCCGGGAGATCTTCGTCGTCTTTGTCGCCTTTCTCTTTCTGACCCTCTGCTTTCTTCCCCAGATCTTTTTCGATTCGGCGGGTCAGCATCATCCCATTCCCTTCCTCTCCGAATTAAAGAGTATCTCCGCTTTTATCGTTCCCTGGATTCCATCCGTCGCCGCCAGCCGTGTTTTGAAAGATCTCTTTTCCGGAATCTATTCTTCCGCTGCAGAGCCAGCCTTCTTTCTGCTCCTGGGGGATCTTCTGGGGATCTTTGTGGCTTATCGTCTCTTTGGCCGCGTGGTTCTCCAGCCGGGTTCATCAGGGGAGGGCCGGTCCCGCGAAGAGTGCCCAAAGGTTCAAAAAACTGGGCTTTTCGATAGAGTGGAGCAGGTTCTCGCCCGGTGGGTTAAGCCCCAGGTTGCCGCGATCTGGATGAAGGATTTTCGGTACCTTCTTCGGAGTTCGCCGGGGAAATTGAACCTGCTTCTCATCCCTGTCATTACCATCTTTGTCCTGAAGGCCTTTTTATCCAAATCGGGTGAGGGTTTGTGGGGATTGAGCCCGCACCAGCTGGGTTTTCTCGGTCTGTCAGCCTACACGGCCATGCTGGCCACCAATTTCATCAACAATACCTTTGCCTGGGAACACAGCGGGATTAAAACTTACTTTTTCGTGCCCGTTTCACCCCGGTCCATCCTCCTTGGAAAGAATCTTGGCACCTGGAGCTACAGTGTTCTCCTCTTCCTGATGCTGACGCTCACCCTTACCCTGGTGAGTGGTTTTCCCGGTCTCTTTATCACGACAACAAGTCTCCTGACCTTCGCCGCGATCACACTGATCTTTACATGCGTGGGGAATATACTTTCGATTCTCTTTCCGAAGAAAAACGACATTTCCTCGTGGAAAATGTCCGCCACCTCTTCGACCTCGGCCCTTGTAAACATCCTCTCCCTGGTCGTCGCGATGGGACTTGTGTCGCCCGCCGTAATTCTCCCGGCATCCATGGGATACAAGGGGCTGGTGCCAGTGACCGTCGGTGGTCTCCTCGTTCTGCTTTCAATTCTATACGGGATTCTTCTCAGGGCCAGCGGTCGTCTCCTCGTCTCCCGCCGTGAAGACCTGATTCAGGTTCTTCGGTAACGGACCCTGCAATGTGCAGACGGAACAAAGATTTTTTCCCGAAAAATTACATCCAGGTCTTTCCCGACTGCAATATTCTGCCGGTATCTTCTGCGCTGATGGGTCTGGAAAAAAAATACCCCTGCGCGCAGTTGCACTGTAACGATCGAAGAGTCGAGCACTGACACTCGTGTTCCACCCCCTCAGCCACCACCTGCAGGCCCATGGTATGAGCCAGAGAGATGATGGTCTGAACAATGGGAACGGGAGTTCCGGAATCGGAAATCTGCCCGATAAACGACCGATCAATTTTCAGCAGGTCAATAGGAAACTCATGCAGGTAGCTCAGTGAAGAATAGCCCGTTCCGAAATCATCTATGAACAATTTTACGCCCAGTTTTTGAATCTCGGACAGGACCGATCGGGTCTGTTCCAGGTTCTCCATCAGGGTGCTCTCGGTAATTTCGATGCTTAAATGCTGAGGCTGCAGGTTATGCTGGGCCAGAATGCCTTTGAGAAAGGGAACCAGGTCGGCCTCGGAAAACTGGCGGCTGCAAAAATTCACGCTGATGCTCAATGTGTCGAATCGTGGATATTTGTCAAGCCATTTCCGTAACTGTTCACATGCGGAAACGAGGACGAGACGATCTATGACGACCAGAAAGCCGGCCTCTTCCGCGACATGGAGAAATTCTGCGGGCGCGAGGATACCCCTCTCGGGATGGTTCCAGCGGGCCAGAGCCTCCAGGCTGATCAATTTTCCTGTTTTCAGATCGATGACCGGCTGGTAATAGACCTGAATCTCCCCCCGTTCCACCGCACGTCGAAGAGCCAGTTCCAGCTGTAAACGATCCATGGCCCTTGCATACAGTTCGGAGTCAAACACCTCTACATTTGCCCTGCCACGAGCTTTGGCCTTATGCATGGCGAGATGTGCGTCCCGCAAATATTCTTCGGGCCTGTCATAGGACTCGTTGCCCAGGACAATGCCGATACTTGCAGTGGTAACGATTTCCTGGTCCTGAAGGGTCACCGGTTTGTCCAGAGTCATGCGGATCGTTTCCACTATACGGTTCACGTCCGTGATATCACTGACCATGTCAAGGAGCAGAATAAATTCATCCCCTCCAAAACGGGCCAGGGTATCCCCCGGGCGAATACAGGTCTGGATTCGATCCGCTGTCGATTTCAAGGCAAGATCCCCGGTGTCATGCCCCATGCTTTCATTGATCATTTGAAAGCGATCCAAATCGAGATGCAGGACGGCAAAGCTGTAAGATCCCGTTCTTCTGGCCCGATCAAATACCTGTCCCAGTCGATCGGCAAAGAGCGCCCGATTGGGTAATCGGGTAATTCTGTCGTGGAAGGCATCGTAGAGAAGCTGCTCTTCCGCTCTTTTCCGGTCGGTGATGTCCGTCTGGGATCCGGTCATCCGGTTGGGTTTGCCCTGACCGTTGATGACTGCCAGCCCACGGGCCAGGACCCAACGAAAGGCTCCGTCCTTATGCTTGATTCGATGCTCCACCTCGAAATGGGGGATCGATCCGTCCATATGGGCTGCGAGCTGGGCTCTCAAATTCTCAATGTCGTCGGGATGGACACGATCGAACCACTCGTCGGGAAGGTTCTGAATTTCATCCTCGCTGTACCCGAGCATGGACTTCCAGCGAGGGGAAAAGTAGATCTCTTCGGAAACCAGGTTCCAATCCCACAAACCGTCATTGGCGCCCTTGGCGGCCAGCGCGTATCGTTCCTCGCTCTCCCGCAGGGCCTCCTCCGCACGCTTTCGTTCCGAAATATCTCTGGCGATGCTCTGGATTCGTCCATTCTTCAGGCCTATCGCACTGATTTCCAGGGGCACGATCCCTCCGTCTTTGCGGAAGAGCATTCGTTCAAAGAGAACTGGATTTCCCTTCAGGATCTTCGGCAGAAGCAGGGGCTGCCGCTCCAGATCTTCGGGAGGAATCAGTGTGAGAAAATCCATTCCGATTAACTCCTCCCTGGTATATTGGAGAATGGTGCATGCCGCAGGGTTGACATCCAGAATCGTCGCGTCAGAATTCAGGATATAGATGGCATCGGAGGCTTGATCCACCAGGGTTCGATACTTTTCTTCACTGACCCGTAATGCCTCCTGCATCTTTTCCCGTTCCTTCATTTCCCGTTCCAGATCCAGCATCTTCTTTTCAAGTTTGTGAACGAGGCGTTCGTTATAGAGTTTCAGGATTTCTTTTTCATTCGCGTCCGGAACTCTGCGGTCGGTTTTCTGGTTGGCAGCCACTTCATCCATCAAAGTCTGGACCTGCTCCATGAATACTTTGGGATTCATGGGCTTTCTGAAGAACCGATCGGCACCCAGTTTCAGGGCAAAATCCTCATCCTTCTGATCCACGTATGTGGCCGTGTAGAAGATAAAGGGGATATTTTTCAGGGATTCATCTCCACGAATCTCGCGGCAGAGCTGATATCCGTCCATGACGGGCATCAGGATGTCGGAGATGACAAGGTCAGCCGGTTCCTTTCTCAGCAGTTCCAGGGCCTCACGCCCGTTCATCGCGACGAGGACCTTGTGTCCCAGTCCTTCAAGAAGGCTTTTGAGAAGGTAGCGGTTGTCCTCGTGGTCATCAACGACAAGAACATTCATGTTCGACAGGGAAGTATGATCAGACATAGCGTTTCAACTCCTCGATGAAGGATTCAGGTTGAATCGGTTTCTCGATGTAGCCGGTGCATCCGGCTTCCAGGGCCTTTTCCCGATCCCCGACCATGGCATAGGATGTTACGGCGATAATGGGGACATCATGTAATTCCTCAAAAGAACGAATTTCCCTGGTTGCGGCGTACCCATCCATGACGGGCAGCTGAATGTCCATCAGGATCAGGTCAGGCTTCTCCCTCTTTGCCGCTTCCACTCCGGATGCGCCGTCCCGGGCTTCCATGACCCGGTGGCCGAGCCTGGTGACGATAAATCGCATCATGTAGAGATTATTGTCATTGTCCTCGATGATGAGTACGGTCTTCATCTATAGCTCCTCCCAGGTCAGGGGAATGGAAAAGGAGAAGGTGCTGCCCGAGCCGTACTCGCTTTGTGCCGAGATTTCACCATGAAGAAGGGTTAGAATCTTTCTACACAGGTATAATCCTAGTCCCGTCCCCTCGTACGCCTTTGTGGAGGACATGTCAATCTGCTGAAAGGGAATGAACAATTTGTCCAGGTCTTCCTTCCGGATCCCAATACCCTGATCCGAAATGGATAGGAGAACGTTGTTTTTGTCCCGGCCCGCATTCACGGTGATCGAACCCTTTTCGCTGAATTTGATGGCATTCCCGATCAGGTTGACGAGAATCTGTTTTATTCTCCTACGGTCGCTCTCTACCGTAAGGTCCTCGGGGATGTCGGAAATAAGCTCAAGGCCTTTGGGCTCTGCAATTGGTCTCACCGATTTCAGAACATCCTCTACCAGGTCGGATAAGGCGAATGTTTCAATCGTCAGATCCACCTTTCCGGATTCGATCTTGGAAATGTCCAGAATATCGTTGATCAGGTTCAGAAGGTGTTCGGCACTGGTCTGTACCATGGAGAGCTGTTTGGTCTGTTCTTTGTTTAATTCGCCTGACATCCCCATCAGGAGAAGGCCCGTGAATCCCAGGATGGAATTCAGCGGCGTGCGAAGCTCATGGCTCATGCTGGCCAGAAACATGCTCTTCATTCGATCGAGTTCTATGAGCTTTTCATTGGCTTCCGCCAGTTCCCGCGTGCGCTCCTTAACCCGGAGCTCGAGGGTTTCATTCAATTTTCTGATTTCCGCTTCGGCCTTCTTTCTCTCGTTGATGTTCCTGATGATGACGAGATCCGCAGGCTCCCCCTGATAGGTGATGAGAGCCGCGTTCACCTCCGCATGAATATACTGCCCATCCTGATCCAGGAAGATGGTTTCGTACCGGGCGTCGGCTTCCACGCCGCTCATCCTCTTTTTGTAAAAAACCTGGAGCCGTGGAACTTCTTCGGGTGCGATATGTTTGATGAACTCGGAGCCGATGAGCCTTTCAATCGGATACCCGGACATCTCGACCAGGGCCGGATTGGCGTAGACAAACCTTCCGTATTGGATGATCACGATCCCGTCTTTCGCGCCTTCGACCAGTGTGCGGTACTTGTCTTCACTCTCCCGTAACGCGGCGATGGCGGAATCCCGTTCGACCTCCCGGGTCTGGATTTCGGAAAGCATGGTGTTGAATCCCGTGTACAGCACCCCGATTTCATCCCGTCGGCCTTCCGCGGCACGGATGGAAAGGTCCCGGGTCCGGGACACCTTCTCAATCGTATCGACCAGATGATCCATGGGACCGGTCAGAGCCCTCTGGGTAAGAAGAGCCAGGAAGAACGCCACGACAAGTCCGCCTGTGAGGGCTGCTGTCGCCGCCAGACCCTTATACAGAATCAGATTTCGATAGGGGGTCATGTCATACCGAAGGACGACCGACCCCATCATATCGCCCTGTTGCAGAATCCCTCTGGAAAGGTATAAATACTTTCCTTTCATTTCTTCGTGTCCGTCCGCTGGAATTACAGGCCGATCCTCTTTTTGTCCCTTCCTGCGATAGGATGCAAAGATGTTTTCTGTACCATCCAGAATCCACGCGTGGGTGATGTTCGCTTCCGCCTCCAGTGAACGTAGCGTACGAGACGCATCTTCCGCATCCAGGAAATCCAGTGCGGAGATACAGTTGTATCCAATAATATCTGCCATGGAAGAAAGCCTGGAACTGATAGCTTCCCGGTGAACCTGAACGTCCAGGAAAATATGAAAGACGCTATAGAGGACCAGGACGACAAAGACAACAAGAAGCTGCAGGAGAACGAGCTTGCTTCGGATGGAAAGATCTTTGAACCTCATGATCCGTTTTCCGGGTGACGCGGGGAAACTCGAATGGCCAGCTTCAACAGCTGAGAGCTGACCTGGATTTGGGCTTCCTCCAGGGCATCTTCGTTGATTTCGAATTTGATATGGCCGCCTTTGAGAATAAAGTTGATGGCGGCACCCTGCTTTGCCAGTCCCTCTTTCTCTCCGACGACCAGGATGTCCGTACCCGAGGTCTCTCGAAGGACATCGGGAAACCACCGGGAAGCGGATCGGGAGATAAAGAGAATGCGGGGATGTCCGATATCCCTGACGTTCCTGCAGGTGTGTACATCGATGGGCAGAGTATCCACGGTTTTTTTCCCGGCAATTTCCTCCAGGGAGGCAAGGATCGGGCTTTCACCCAGGACGGTAATATCAAACTGATCTATGTTTGAGTCTTCCGGCCACTGAAGGTAGCGGGTGAAATTATAGAGAAAGACAGCCTTGACATCATATTCGCTTCCCTGGCTCGGGTCGGACTCTGCCGGAAGGAATGCAGGACTGGCAACCATGACTCCCAGGTAAAGAAGGATCAGAGACAGGGCATGGAAAATACGGCAGCCCGGAGTCCCCTGAACCGTTCGGAACGTTCTCAAAAGAAAAATCCTCCCGTGATCCGAAACGTTCTCTGGGGCTGTCGAAAACGGGTGGGTGGCAGGTTGGAAGGATGGTAGTACTCCGTATCAAAAAGGTTATTGATGACAAGCTGGAGATCAAATCCTCCCCGTAGCTTCATTGTCATGAAGCCATGGAAGACCCACGCATCCTCAATGGTCATATCTCCCGTAGCAGGAATGATCCTGGGATTATCCCGGGTTCCCAGGTAGTTGCCTCGGATCCCTGCAGAGAGTGAGGCGGAAAATGCGTAGTGAAAACCTAAATTCGCTCCCCAGGGTGCAATCTCGGGAACCTGCTCATCCATTTCATCCTCGGAATCGGTGTAGGTCGCGTTGAGATAACCTTTCCAGGGCCCTTTCCGGTAATCGAGGGAGATCTCAAAACCGTTCGTATTAACTTCACCCGCGTTGATCCAGCGGGAGCCCTCGTTTACGATTTCCCGGACAAGGAGGTTGTCAAGGTTGTTGTGGTAAAGGGATCCCTCCAGCCGAACATGGTCGGAAAAGGACCACGCATTCGAAATTTCGTATGAACGCATCTTCTCCGGCTGGAGATCTGAATTTCCCATGCCGTCGGTGTAATCCCAGGGTCTGGGAGCTCGAAACGCATCCATCATCAGAATCTTTGTGGTTAATTTTTTCCGGTTGATGACCAGCCCGACACGGGGTGTGTCAACGGTTCCATAATAGCTGCTGTCATCGTGTCTCAGTCCAAGGAATAGTTCCGCAGAATCCGAAAGGGCGATTCTTCCCTGGGCAAAGACGCTGACCAGGGTGTTGGTCATCATGTCCGGATCGGGTGGGACGGGAGGCTCCTCTTCCGCAGAATCGCTTGTGGTAATGGAAAATTGATCGGCGAGATGTTCCCGTTCCAGAACCATGCCCAGGGTCAGTCGATAGCCTGTTCTGGGCGTCCAGGAGATCTGGGTTTCATTTCCCAGAAGATTGCCGGGGCGGTAATAACGGTACTGACGACCCGGGAAATCTTCCTCTGCCAGCTCCGTAATGGGAACCGTATCATTCAGGACCGTGGCATTCCGGTAATACGCTTTCGATTGTAATCTCAGATTCTTTTGAAATTCGGCGGAATATGCCGCCCAGAGATTCAGGAACCGAATATGCCAGTCGACGTCATGATCGCTCAGGCCTGTGCCCATGGTCTGTTGCACCGTAGCCCGGGATGCATCCTTATCCTGAAGGACAAAACCTGCTATGAAATCTTTGTATCGGAACTTGCCATCAAAGGAGAGGTCATCTTCGAAGTTTTCCATGTCTCCGGTCCAGTTGTCATCTCCCTCTTTACCTTTCAGGTCTGCTTTCTCCGTCGTCCTGATCATGCCCGATAAAGTGAATCCGACATCCTGTCCTGCATCGTACTGGCTGATTCGAACGTCCGCGGCTTGTGTGTCAAAATTTCCGACCGTCGCCGAAACGCGGGCAGGGGGTGCGTTACGTGGGCCGAAGGTAATGATATTGATGATCCCGGAGATGGCATTGGTCCCATAGAGAGCGGAGGCCGGACCATAGACGACTTCGATGCGTTCCACATTCGCGAGATTGTACTGAGCACCCCCGTAGAAGCCTCCGGAATTGAGTTCGTTGATCTGGATACCGTCGACAAGGACGAGAATCTTGTTGTTCTGGCTTGGAATTCCCCTCAGGAAGCTATAGCTGTTAAATCCGACGATGTTTCGAAACTGGAACCCGGGCAGATCGGCCAGAACATCTTCAAGGTTGAAATAGCCATTGCTTCGAATATCCTCCGCCGTGATCACGCGGACCGTGGCGGGAACCCGGTTTAACGTTTCGGGCTCTTTGAGAGCGGTGACGACTTCCAGCTTCATCAGGTCAGTGAGGTCCAACTCCAACAGCTGATCCATGGTTCCCGATGATTGCGCTGTCAGGGTGATGGACGTTCCAAGAATGAGAAGGCAGGGGATCAACACGAGATGCATCCTCCTCATTGCATAGCTCCCAGGAATGGGAAAGACATTAGATCGGTAGCCATTATCACGCCTGGAACCATCATAGCACCCGATGAACGGCGGCGCAATTGGGTCTTAAAAGGAAAAAAGCAGCTCTACATGTCTTGGAAGTTTCAGATCATGGTCTCCGGTCGGACCCGTCGGTCGAATTCTTCCTCTGATATCTCACCCGAAGCGATAGCGGCTTCCCGGAGAGTCAGCCCTTCTTCATGGGCCCGTTTCGCGATTTCCGCGGCCCTGTCGTATCCGATGACCGGCACCAGGGCGGTAACCAGCATCAGAGATGCTTGTAAATAGGATTTCAGACGGGGCCGGTTCGGGCGCAATCCCTTGACGCAACGCTCCCGAAAGCTGGCCGCGGCATCGGATAGGAGATCGATGGAGGTAAGGAGATTGAGGGCAATAAGCGGCTTAAACGTGTTGATCTGAAGAGTCCCCGATGCTCCAGCTATGGCCACAGCGGTATCGTATCCCATGACCTGCGTACAGACCATGATCATGGCTTCTGACTGTGAGGGGTTTACTTTCCCGGGCATGATGGAACTGCCCGGTTCATTGGCGGGGAGAAATAGTTCACCGAGGCCACACCGCGGACCGGAACCGAGAAGACTGATGTCCCAGGCAATTTTTCGCAAGGCGACGGAAACTCCTCTTAGGGAGGCCGATGCAGCGACAAGCGCATCATGAGAACCCTGGGCGGCAAAGCGGTTCGACACCAGGTTTAATTCGAGATCGGTCAGTTCACGCAGGTACCTCACAGCCAGGTCTGCGAATTCTCCGGGTGCGTTCAATCCAGTTCCTACCGCCGTCCCACCCAGCGTAAGCGCATGCAATTCCGGTAGTTCCCGCGTGAGACGTTGGCGGGCATCCTGTAGCAGGGCGCTCCAGCCGGAGATCTCCTGTCCAAGGCTTAAGGGGACAGCGTCCATAAGGTGCGTCCGTCCAATGGTAATGTCATTGGCATATTCGACGGACCGGGCTTCGAGCTCATCCTCCAGGGAGACCAGGGCGGGGATCAGACGGTCCCGGATCTGAAGGCTTACCGCAAGATGAATGGCGGTCGGGATCACGTCGTTACTGGACTGGGAACGGTTGACATCATCATTGGGATGAATGAAGTCCTTTGAGCCGAGAGGACGTCCGGCCAGTTCGCATGCCCGGTTTGCAATCACTTCATTTGCATTCATGTTTAACTGGGTTCCGCTTCCCGATTGCCATACCGGTACGGGAAAATGGTCGTCCAGTTTCCCTTCCGCCACTTCCGACGCTGCGGCTGCGATGAGGGATACGCTGGATTCCTGAAGAATCCCAAGGTCACCGTTGGCCCGGGCGGCTGCTACTTTGATCATGCCGAGGGCGTGAATCAAAGACGAAGGAAATGTGCCGGTTCCGATGGGAAAGTTCTCCATCGCTCTCCCGGTCTGAGCGCCCCAGTACCGTTCCTCTGGAACTTTGACCTCTCCCATGGTGTCCCTTTCGATGCGAAAGGATGTCATGATTCCTCCTTTCCAGGGTTGGAGGGAGGATGCGTTTTTGCCCCTCGCGTGAGATTGATCAGACCGCCCGCCATAACGGTCTTCCGTTCCCGGGGGCTGAGATCGATGCGAAGTCGCAATGGAGACATTTTTCCCTCGATTTTTCCCTCGATCCGGTCACCTTCCCTTACGTGGCGATGAAGATCTGTTAGCCGGAAGCGGTGTCCTCGATCCAATCGGTCGTAATCAGAATTCTCGATGAATGTGAGGGGAAGGATTCCGAAGTTGATCAGGTTTTTCCTGTGGATTCGGGCGAAGCTTCGAGCCAGGACAACACGAAGACCGAGAAATCGGGGGGCGAGCGAGGCATGTTCACGACTGGAACCCTGACCATAGTTGGTTCCGGCAACCAGGCAGAAGCCGGTTTCCTGGTGATCCATGGCTCGTTCATAAAAGGTAGAGTCAACACCCTCAAAGACAAACCGGCTGATTTCAGGAATGTTACTGCGGAAGGGGAGAACACGGGCTCCAGCCGGCATAATTTCATCGGTGGAAATATCCCCGCCAACTTTCAGCAGGACTGGAATATCCAGAGTGTCAGGAAGGGCGGGAAAGAGAGGGATAGGAACAATATTGGGGCCCTGTATAAGATTTGGCCTGGAGTCCGGATTGCCCGGAGGCATCAGAGCCTCCGTATTCAACCGTATCCTTTCCGGCTCTTCAAACTTCGGGTACTCCATGGACAGGGTTCGTGGATCGGTGATCTTTCCGGTCAATGCAGACGCGGCAGCGGTTTCCGGACTGCACAGATACACCTGATCCTCTCTGGTTCCCGATCGACCTGGAAAATTCCGGGGAACAGTTCGGAGACTTATGCGGTCCGTGGCTGGCGCCTGTCCCATTCCGATGCATCCGTTACATCCAGCCTGGTGAATGCGGGCTCCGGCGTGAACCAGGCGTTGAAGGTGTCCCAGGTCCATGAGGTTTTCAAGAATCTGCCGCGAGGTGGGGTTGATGTCAAAGGAGACACTGGTGTGTACCCTTTGTCCCTCAACCATCATTGCCGGTATTGCAAAATCACGGAGTCCCGGGTTTGCGGATGATCCGATATACGCCTGATAGATCTCCCGTCCGGCTACCTCTTTGACCGGAACGACATTTCCCGGACTTCCCGGAAGGGCAATCAACGGTTCCAGGGCAGAGAGATCTACTTCCTCGTGATCATCGTAGGTGGCTCCTTCGTCGGCGCACATTTCCTGGTAATCTTCTTCCCGGTGCTGACTCCGGAGGAAACGCAGGGTTTGAAGATCGGAAGGGAAGACGGAAGTTGTGGCGCCCAGCTCGGCCCCCATGTTGGCGATTACGTGACGATCCATGGCGGTGAGGTGGTCCAATCCGGGGCCATAGTATTCAAAGATCCGGCCAAGCCCGCCATCTACTCCTCTTCGGCGAAGCATCTCCAGGATGATATCCTTGGCACTGACCCAGGGTGGAAGATTTCCGGTCAGGCTGACCCCGCACACATAGGGCATGGGTACATAGAAGGGTTCTCCAGCCATGGCCAGGGCGACTTCCAGTCCGCCCGATCCGATCGCCAGCATTCCCAGAGAACCGGCGGCACACGTATGGCTGTCGGAACCCAGAAGGGTTGCTCCGGGCTTCCCGAACCGCTCCATGTGAACAGGATGGCTGACCCCGTTTCCCGGCCGGCTGAACCAGATCCCATATCGCTCACAGGCACTCTGGAGAAAGAGATGGTCATCTGCATTTTTAAAATCAGTCTGCAGCAGGTTGTGGTCCACGTATTGCGCGGATAGATCAGTGACTACCCGGTTCAGCCCCATGGCTTCCAGTTCCAGCATCACCATGGTACCCGTGGCATCCTGGGTCAACGTCTGATCGATTTTGATCCCGATTTCCTGTCCGGGGACAATTTCCCCTTCTACTCGATGACTCTCAATTAATTTTTGGGTCAGGTTCTTCTTCACAATCCACCTCGCTTTCTGATCGAACATCAGCTGCCCTTCTCTTCAAGCGGATCCGAGTCTCAAATGGATGGTTCAATGATAAGTTCCACGCTATGAAAATGGACCTTTGATCCATGGTTTGATCCTGCTGAAATAGGAGCAGCGTGCCGCGTGGATATCAATACGATAACAGGATGGCGGAACAAATCCTTCCATGGAAACCGGGAAGTAAGAGAAGGAATCGATCCGCTCGTCCGGTCAGAAAATCCAGTGAAAGGCGATTCGGAGGGCGATAATCCAGACGATCAGTCCGAATAGCTTCTGCAGCCGAATCCGATCCATCGATGTGGACACCCTTCCGCCAAGGAATCCCCCGGCCAGGGCCGCCAGGGTCAGGATCAAACCCGTGTGCCAGTCCACCTGACCCTGGATCGCGTGACCGGCCAGGCCGGACAGGGCCGTCACGGCCACCATCACGGTGGATGTGGCGACCGCGATGTCCATGGGGACTCCGCACAACAGCACCATGATCGGGAGCTTGATGATTCCGCCGGAGATCCCCAGCATGCCGGACAGGACCCCGATCAAGGCGGTGGCGGTAAGTACCAGGGGCAGGTTGACACGGTACTCGAACCCTCGGAACCGGCGTACCCAGATCCACCACTGGTCCGCAGGCAGGTTGCGGACACGAAGAGAGCGTGATGCACGAAGCATGAAGGTGCCCGCCACCATGAGGACAACGGCGAGTAGCCCGCGCAGCAGAGATTCGGAAACCAGAGTGTTGAAGTAACCTCCCAGAAAGGCCATGATGTCAGTCGGCGGGTCAATGACGAGAGCCAGCTTCCAGTCCACCCTGTGGCTTCGCCAGAAGGTTACGAGAGCGGCCAGGGAGGTACCCATGATCAGCATAAGGCTGATTCCCGGGGCCTGGTTGAGGGTGTAACCCGCGAAGAGAAGGATGGGAACATAGAGGATGCCCCCGCCCAGTCCGACCATGGAGAAGAGCAAGGAGATGACAAAAAAGATCAGTGCAAGAAGAAGGATCTGTCCCAAATCAATCAAAAACCGGACCGACCACCCCGATAAATAGGGACAGTCCCTATTTTTTGGGGGGGCAGCCGTGTGAGGAGAGAGAGCAAAATGGCTAGGGTTCTTCCGTTGTAAGGGGCTTCGGAATAGTGTGTTTTCCGGGACGGACGAAGAGATGCAGAAAGGCTCCGAACACGATCCCGAAGGCAAGGCCGATAGTTCCCCCCACCGCACCCGCCATGGCCAGGGTGGCGATCACGATTTCTCCCAGGGGTGACTGGCCGAAATCAACGATCCCCGCCGTGTAGGAACTGATGAAGAACAACTCCCAGACGATCACCAGTGTTCCGGCACCGAACAGGGCTCCCAGAATGGAACTCAGGAGAAAGGTGACAAATGGATGACGGGATTTTCGAAGCAGGGCGCATGCAAGGCGATCCCCGGCTGCGCCTCCGGCCCAGATTCCGACAACGATAAGAGGAAGGCAGAGGGCAAAGGACTTCCAGAGCGGAGCGTACCGGGTTCCACTTACTCCGGCAATCGCCATGAGCAGGTACCAGACGGGCCAGAAGGCCCCTCCGATAGCTCCAATCACCTGGGCGATGGAGCGGGCCATGCAGGGTCTCATCGTCTCATCACGTTTCATGAAATCTCCCCCTATCCATGGGGCCCGGAATGGATTTCGTCAACCCCTCCGATTCATCTGATATTCCGGGACCCGATTCATCCTTCGTATCCGGTGACTAGTCCTCCTCATGGACGGCCAGGAACTTGTTGTAAAGAAGAAGGGCCACGATGGTCGCAACTCCGATCATGGAAAAGATGATCCATAAGACCCTGGGCTGGTTCATGTTGTCCACGAATTTCACATAGAGGTTGGCTCCCACGACGGCCCCGATGGAAGACCCGATCACGCCATACAGGAAGATATAGCCCATGTACGTCGCCACGCGGTCTTTTGGGGCGGTCTGCCCGACGTAGGAGATGAACTTCGGATGGGCGGTCATTTCTCCAATGGAAAAGATCGTGATGCCGGCCAAAAAGACCCAGATTCCGGTGGAAACGGCCAGAATTGCCATGCCGATCGTTCCGAGGAGGATCCCGAAGATCATTGTGGGGAGAGCCTTTTTATTTTTTACGATGTTGGAGATGATCAGCTGAAGGAGGATGATCGTCCCGGCGTTCATGACGGTGACGTGTTCCACGTCAAACCGCCAGGTGTAGTGAATCCCGAGCATATTGTTAATGAGTGCGTTGACAGCGTTATTCAGCGATTCGGCGTTCACATAGGCCTGGACGTACCAGAGGACCGAATCGAACATCTGGAAGTAGAGAATCCAGAACCCTGAATAGAGAAAGACCAGAAGGAGAAAGTGCCAGTGGTCCCGGTACCGGGTGATGTCCTGAAAGTCCATGAGAAAGATGGACAGCACAGTCGTGAAAATAACGGTGCAGACAATCCGGGCGAAGAGGGAAAGTGCCGGAAGTCCCCACAGCATTCCCATCGCGGCAAAAAGAATTAGCAGGATGAAGATAGGACGCTTTCCCCGCATCGAGGCTTTGTACCTGGGTTCGAGCCCGAGGATGATGAGAGCGAAGAGGAGCAGGATCCCGACAAAGAGAAGGAGGAAGGGGCGTTTCTGCCCCCGTGTAAAAAGAGTGTCCAGGGTCCCATCGGGAAGGGTAAGAAGCCGGCTGTCCCTCCGCAGGGTGTCCAGAAGAGAGTCTTTATAGGTGGAATAAGCCTCTGGATCTTTTACGGAAATGATGATGGAGTTGGTTTCCGGATCTGGGGTAACGGCAAAGGGTGTGGAATCGGAGGCCTCCGTCAACTGGAGGAAGGGTGATTTCTGAGCCCGCGTGACCATGTCGGCAAGGTCGTCCGTCGTGAGGGATTCCGGCAGGCCCTCTTTCTTCAGCTCCGCGAGCAGATCGTTCTGGTAGGCGTCCAGCCTGTCGGGATGATAGAGCACGGTGGTAAGGACAGTCCTCGAGCCTGCTCCTTCTGTGAGGGACACTTCGTAATCGTCGGGAATCGACTGGTTGCGGTCGATATGCAGGTCCAAAATGACATCCCCCTCCGGGAAGGTCATTCCCGGAGCGGCAAGAGAGGTTTCGCGGGGCCGAACATAAGAGAAAATGCCGTACCCGAGGAAGGCGAGGAAGAGGATCGAAGCGATCATCCTGAGGCCCTTTTTCGTACCGCAGGCCCGGTAGATCAGAATCAGGGGGGAGTAGATAATCTCAAAGGCATCGGCGAGGGTCTGAATCAGGTTCGCGGTTTTTTTCGCTTCCGGTTTGGGTGGTTCCCGATACATGAAGAGCGTGGGAATAAGCATCGCACCGGTTCCGATGGCGGCAGCGATCAGAACGGTGCTCCAGCTGAAGTTGGCCTTGAGAAAGGGGACCAGAATCAGGGGGAAGAGAAAGGCTCCCAGGTTGATGGACCAGTAGTAGATGCCGAATCCGAGGGCACTGTTGGATTTGTCAGTGGTACGTGCAATGGAAGAGGAAATGATCGGCTTGAAGGTTCCGGCACCCAGGCCCATGATGACCAGGAAGATGAAAACCCACGTGTATGTAGTTGCCGTGGAGGTCAGGAAGTACCCGGTTCCCAGCAGGGCAAAAGCAACCATGAGCGTCCTGCGGTAACCGAAGCGATCGGCAATGGCGCCCGCCAGGATGGGCAGAAAATAGAGCAGGGGCTGGATCGTCCCCTTGATGATGCCCACACTTTCCTTGGCAAATCCCAGCTTGTCAGTCAGGTAGACCGACAATATGCTCATCACCCCGTAGTAGGAGCCTCGTTCAAAAAATTCAAATACGATGACCAGCCAGAAAATAAAGGGAAATTTTTTCTTCCCTTCAGACATTTTCTCCACAGCATCCTCCTTTTTAGTACAGCAGAATTAGAGGTCCGTAATCGTTTCCGTGATCCTGATGCCCCGATCTTTCAAGGCTTCCATGACCTTCGTAAAGATGTCCGGGTTTTGACCCAGAATTTCGGGCACGATAATTCCCGAAGTCGTGATCAGATCATCCGCCATTAGACGTGTAGCCACAGCACAGGGGAATCCTGTAGTACGGGCCATGGAAGTATTGCCCGTGGCTTCATCCTTGAAATCCACGAGTTCGTAGGAATACTGACGTTTCTGTCCGCCCTGGCTGCCTCGAATGATGACCCGCATGGCGGTGAATTCCCGATCCTCGGGCTCGATACGCCAGCAGTCCAGCAGGAGCGTCGAGGTGAGATCGATGGGACGGGCCTTCACCTCTCCCGCATCGACAAGACCGTCGTTGAAAAATCCGATCGATTTCAGGGTTGAAATCAGGGCTGCATGGCCCGGGTACCGCATTGTCTTTTCCACCATGTGGGGTACTTTGACCGTGTACAGTAGAGTACGCAGACCATCGGTAAAAAAGGCTTCAAGGGTGCCGATTCCGGGGAAATCGATGAGTTCCACGTCGGAAAGGGCGGGAACCGTGTGGATATGACCGTAGTCGACATAGCGGGCCGGACGGGTGTACTCTTCGATGACATCGATGGGGGAAAAGGGCGCCTTGTACTGGAAAGGAAGTTTTCTGTCGACAGGTAATCCGCCCACATAGATCTTGATCTCCTCCACGCTTTCCAGCTCGCTGACCGCGTGTCCCACGAGAAAGTTGCTCATTCCTGGGGCGACGCCCATGTCCACGACCACACTGACGCCGTGCTTCTGGGCCATGTCGTTCAGGGAAAGAGGATTCTCCGGCATGAAAGAGACATCCACGATTCGTTTCCCCAGTTCGATGAGGGTTTTGAGCATCTTGAACCCAAGAAAGCCCGGAAGGGCTCCTACAACGATGTCCGCGTCCTTGACCGACTCTTCAATGGCATCCGCACGGGCCAGATCGATCTTTCGAGTCTCGATCTGATGGGATTTCAGTGGAGTCAGACGGGCGGGGTTGGCATCGCAGGCAGTTACCTCCAGGTCCGACTGGCCGGCGAGGTCTCTGGCGATAATGGCCCCGACGGTGCCGGCACCAAGAATGGTGATTTTCATGTCAACCTCCGTTCAGAGAGGGAGTTAAACCACTCTATTATACATGAAGGTCCCCGAAGCGGCCGATTGAGAGGAAATGGTAGATCTGGTACCATGAAGGCGTCACGCGCGAAGCGCGACAAGGAGGCGTGACGTGGCCACGATTCGATTTTCCATTCCGGGTGAAAACAGGCTCGAAGATCTCAATCTCGACCGGGAAGAGATCTCCATCGGCCGTGTCGAGGGAAATGCAGTTGTTCTGAAGGACGAAGGAGTATCCCGTCTGCATGCCAGAATTCGTCTAACCCCCCGTGGGTTTGCCGTGATCGACAACGGTAGCGCCAATGGGACATGGGTGAATGGGAAGCGGGTAGAGGAAGCGCTTCTGAAGGATGGGGACGAAATCATGATCGGGAAGACGGTGATCCTCTTCAGTGACAGGGAAGATCCCGGTGCAACAGTGCGCTTCAATGTCGCCAAGGTTATGAATGACGTGAGCAAGATTAAGGCAAAGCAGACCGTCCCGGTCGCTTCCCGCCCGACGACCCCGGCCCGACCTTCCCTCCGGAAGACAGCTTCGGTGAACCCCGGGAAGATCGTACCACCGTTACGGTCCATTGAATCCAGGCACTATGCGGGGTTCTGGATCCGGCTTGTGGCCTACGTCATTGACTCCATCGTGCTCTCGATCCTGTGCGGCCTGGTCATGATCCCGGCTGCTTTCCTCACTTTTACAACCCGGGAAGACCTGACAGCCACGATTCTGATCATCGTGGGCACAGGTACGCTCTGTTCGATTCTTTCCGTGGGGTATCTGGTCGTCTTCTGGGCAAAGAGCGGCGCGACCCTGGGGAAGAAAATGCTGGGGCTGAAGATTGTGCGGGACGACTCCGATACCCCCCTGGGGTACGGCAAAGCCTTTCTTCGGTTGCTGGGCTACATGCTGTCGAATGTTATTCTCTATGCCGGTTTTATCATGGTGGCCTTCACCCGGCGGAAGCAGGGTCTCCATGACTATGTGGCCGGAACGGTGGTCATCCGCACGCGCTGAGTCTCATTGACCGTAGTACCCACCCCTGCTACAATGGCGAAAGATTAGAAAGAATCCGTTGAGAGAGGAGTTTCTATGGCAAACCTTCAGTACTCCCTTCCCGATACAGGCGGTCCTCAAAATTATGAACTGGGTGCGCACGAGGTTTCCGTCGGCCGGGCCGAAGGCAATGCGATCGTTCTTCGGGATGAATCAATTTCCCGGCTTCATGCCCACATTCGAAAGACGCCCAAGGGATTTTTACTGGTCGATAACGACAGTGCCAATGGAACCTTCGTCAACAACAAGAAAGTCAAAGAACATCTCCTGGAGCATGGAGATGAGATTCGATTCGGGAAGACGATGGTGGTCTTTTCCGATCCTCCCGACCCTGACGCCACCGTCATGATTGATACGACGTCCTACGTGGAAGAGCTGAAGGCCCAGGCCGCCGCAAAGGCCGCGGAAGAGAGTGCAGCTTCTGCTCCTCCGCCTCCGGCACCTCAGGCTCCTCCTCCGCCAGCCGCTGCCGCTCCGCCGCCTCCCGCTCCGCTTCAGTCCCCTGCGCCTCCTTCACCTCCAACTCCGCCTCCGGCCCAGGCGGCGCCGCCACCTCCACGACCGGCCGCACCTCCACCGCCCCGCCCCGCTGCGCCTCCACCGCCTCCCGCACGTCCTGCAGCACCTCCACCTCCTCGTCCTCAGGCGCCTCCGCCGCCCCGTGCTGCTGCGCCGCCCCCCCCTCCGAGACCCGGTGCCGTACCTCCCCCTCGACCGGGAGCCGTCTCCCGCCCTGCTCCACAGCGAATGGCTGCTCCCTCCGCTATCACCGGATTTGCCGGCTTCTGGATCCGACTCCTGGCCTATGTTCTGGACAGCCTGCTTTTGGGTGTAATCATCATGGTGATCTACATCCCCGCCGGCTTCATCATCGGCCCCATGGCCATGCGCAATCCCGGCCTGGCGATGGCGATCACCTCCCTCGTCTTTCTGCTCGTTTCGGTTCTGAGCATTCTCTACATTCTCTACTTCTGGGCCGTGAAGGGTGCCACACCGGGAAAGAAGATCATTGGCCTGAAGATCATACGGGAAGACGGCGTCGAGCCCATGGGGTGGGGGAAAGCCGCCCTTCGTCTCCTCGGGTACATCCTCAGCGGTATGATTATGTACATCGGCTTTATTATGATCGCCTTCACCGACCGCAAACGTGGTCTCCATGACATGATCGCGGGAACCCTCGTCGTCAAAACCCGATAGACGAGAAACTCAATCGAAATCCAACAATCCCGGGAAGAACACTTTCCCGGGATTGTTTTTATCTTCCATATTAATGGAAAAGCTGGTCGCAACTCCATAAAGAAGTAACAGGGGAATGAAATTGACGAGTTAGCTGAAGTAGAATAGTTATGTGGGAATCAAACGGAAAAGTAATGAAATTTGCCTTGGGATTCTGTTCTTTATTTCGTTCCTGTTTGCCGGAATCGTAACAGGCGATGAACTCCACGATATTTAATTCCGGTGACAGTTTACGTAATTATCCGTCCGCTGTCTTCATAATGCTGCAATACTGATCCGGATTTTCCTTTCAACTGCTGAGAGAAGGCAACAGTTCAAGATCTGGTCTCATGGCGATGTATAAGTACAAGATTCCAAACAATATCACCATGAGTATGGCCAGGAAAATCACCGACGCAATGAATGTTGCCACGATACCCTTCCAGGGTTTCAGGGAATGAGCTTTTAATGTGCCAACCATCACTAACCCGAATCCCCATATTGCCGGTATGATCCAACCTAGCAGAGGGATGATGCCCGCGATACAGGAAGCAGATGAATAGCAAATGACTTTGTAAGTGACATTGAAACCAGCCTTTCCTTCACCGTACAAGCGTAAAAATCCATGCAGAACAGACGAATACATGATCGTACTGATGGTGACAAGTAGTGGAATTAATACAAGAAGTACTCCAAAGAATGTACTGAAGAGAGAGACCGGGCTCACGCTCACCCCGGGTGGTTCGGGTTCAGGAAATTTCATTCCCATGATTATAAGGACGGACCATGCACTGCTAAAGAGTAATCCTGTGAATACAACAACCATCGCAAAATAAGTCGGTTTTTTCCACCTGCCGTCATTTTTAAGTGAACCCAATGATCCAGAAGGGTTTTTCAGTATCTCAACAATTGTTTGTGCAAGGATCTTGATTGAGCAGGATTCTTTATATTCTTCCCACGGCAATGGCGAGTGGCTTTGCATATCCGAATATCCTCCTCGCAAAGATAAATTCAAAAAGATCGAAAGAACGCAAAGCAGATGCGGATGATTATGGTGACAGCATACATGATTAGCTTTCAGCTATCTGAAAAATGTTGTAATTCAAGACCTGACCCCGTTTGAGGGGGTTATTTTTTCGAGGCGTCGGCCATGATGGAGGTGTTCTCCTTGATCTTGAAGAGGACGATCACCACTTCGAAGAACATCCTCGTGAAGGCGAGGTAGATCAGGGTCAGGATAGGGGAGAGGATCAGCATGAAGAAGCCCATGAAGGTTACTTTCATGGTGTCCCAGCGGATCCCGTTGATGATGCCCTTGAAGGCGTTGTAGATCATGAAGAGAAATCCCAGGCCGATGAGGACCATGCATATTCCGTAGATGATCGAAATGATCTTCGGCGTGATGAAGTTGTCAAACTTGAAATCGAAGAGGGATTTGAACACGCCCGCCTGTTCGGCCAGGGCGTGGCCGCCCTGCTGAGGCCGGGGATGCCGGATGGCCGGTCCCGGGGGGGTGGGGGCCTGTCGAGGGGGCGGCGGGGGAGCGGAAACGGCTCCCGCAAATTCAGGAACGTCCGAGGGGGGAGCCCATGCCGCCATGCCCTCCTTCCATACAAGGATGGAAGCAGCGGGGTTTCCGTTGATGATCGAAGTCACTTCCTCGGCGGTGTGCTGGCCTTCCATGGCCGCTCCGTTGACTGACACAAACCATGCTTGATCCGACATAGGTTTCTCCTTTATTCCTGTTTGGAATTAGCGACAAGCCTGAACCCGACATCAGGACGTTGTTCTGTAATGGGAATTGTGTACCGAACCCGGTATTCGCTCTTTCGAAGGTCCCGGCTGAAATTTCCTCCCCGGATGATCTGGCCTTCCAGTTTGCCGTCTTTTGTATATTCCTTGGGGTGGTCGAAGTCTCGAATCGTCCATTCCGAGACGTTGCCGACCACGTCGTAGAGACCGTAAGCCGATCGGTCCTTCGGGTAGGTTTTCACGGGAAGGGGCCTTCCTGCGCCGGCTTCCAGGACGTTGGCAAGGGCCGTGTTCTTGTTGCCCCAGGGGTACTGCCGGTTGTTCAGCGGCTGGGCCGCGAACTCCCACTGGAGCTCCGTTGGGAGGTCGAGGCCGATCCACTGGGCAAAGGCCAGCGCATCCTCAAAGGAAACACCCGTCACCGGAAGATCGGGATTCTCCTGCACGGCCGCCGGGTCCCATCCGGCCGGTTCCGGGTGGCCGGTTGCCTGGAGAAAGAACCAGTAGTCACTGACCGTGGTTTCCTGCGAGTCGATCCGGAAGGGAGCCACTTCACGGTCTCGGTCCAGCTTTTTCAGGCTGACGATCTTCCCGAACTTAAAGGTTCCCCCGGGCACATTCATCATCCGGGCAAGAATCTTCTGTTTGACCTGTTCCGACGCCCAGTCCCCCATGCTCTTTGGCTTCGCAGCCGGTTTTGTCTCTTCGGGAGGCGGCTCGGGTTTCTGTACGGGGGGTTCGGATGGCGGTGCGGGTTTGGCCTTTCCCGATTTTGGAGGAGACTGCGCAGGCTTGGTTTTCGGTTTCGGCGCCGGTTTCTCCGGTCTGGGTGCGGGTTCAGGTTCCTCCGGTCGTTGAGCCTCGGTGGCTTCTTCCTCCGGTTCGGGAGCCGGCTCCTCCGCCTCTTCCATCGGAGGGGCTTCCTCCGTGCCCGTTTCCTCCCAGGATTGTCCTTCCGGAGTGGGTTCTTCCGACGGTTCAATCATTTCAACGGGGGCGGGCGGTTCGGGCTCGGTGAAGGTTGACTCCGGTTTCAGAAAGAACCAGAGTCCCACGGCAATCAGGATGACCGCCCCCAGTCCGCCCAAAATATACCAGAGCGTATTGGAAGATCCGCCCGTGGGCGGTGGAGGTGGTGGTGGCGGTGGAGGTGGCGGTGCCATGGCGACAGTCGGCGGCGGAGGTGGAGGAGCGGATGTCTGGGGAGGGACAGGCGGCATAGAGGTTGCCGCCGGTCCGAACTGAAAGGTCTTTCCCCCCGCGGCCAGGGTGTCTCCCTGGTTAAGCCATCCCTCCGCGACCTGGGTCCCGTTGTAAAGGATGCCCTGGCCCGTGAGATCGCGGAACCAGATTCCCTCTCCCGTAATGCCCGCCAGAAAGTGTTCGGCCTGAAGCCCTTCGATCGACGGAATCTTTGAGTCGGCCGATTGAGACCCAATGGTTACCTGCGGTGCAAGGATCGGGATTCGTTGTCCGGTCTCCTGCACCCGGAAGTGGGGAAGCTGGGTGTTGAAGGTCTCCGATTCCTGTGGCGGCCGGACCCGTCGGAACACCAGGGTCGTCTGTCCCAGGAGGATCGTGTCGCCATCGTTCATCCACTCCCGTGTGATGTCGTTATCGTTGAGGAGAACCCTGCCTTCCTCCGCCTGGATCCAGCAGCCCTGGTCCTCGGTGTAAATCGTGCAGTGGTGCGGCGCGCAGGCCGGGTCCTTCAGCGTGAGTCCCCCGGAAGGGGGACGGGTGCCCACGGTATAGGTTTCAGAATCCCATTCCGCCAGTACGGTTCCGCGAATATCGGTAAGCTGGTTCATAGATCCTCTTGTCCCTATCATAGAGAGTAAGCCATGTTCCGTCAATAACTTCCTTCCATCCAGTCCAGGTAGGGGCGGTTATGGACGACCCGGCACCCGGAGAGGAGGTCGTGAAGCCCCCTCTTTCCCGGCAGGAAAGCGGCGATTACAAATCCCAGGAGAAAGGGGATGGCCGACAGGGCTTTCATGGCAGTCCTCAGACCGGCCCGAAAGTAACCCGCAGACTGAAAGGAAGATCGGATCACGCGAAGCCCGAGGGCACGCTTGCCAGGTGTTGCCCCCCGGTTCATTCCTTCAAAGAGGGAAAAGTAGAGGAAGGGAATCCCCAGGATCAGGGCTGTGTGGATCAGCCGGAAGCTGGCCCGAATTTCATTGAACCGGTTTCCACCCGCATCCAGGATCGTAGCCTCCATCACGCGGTTGTAGACCAGGAGCTCGACAATTCCCAGGATCTTGACAAAGATGAATAGCAGGAGAAGATCAAGGAAGAGAGCGATAAAGCGGACCCAGAAACCGGCGGAGATGTTCCGGGGTACTTCCACGGGGGGCGCGTACTCCGCGGCCGTCATGATTTCCCTTCCTTTTTCTTCCCGCCGAACCAGGGGAACCACTCCTCCACCCATCCCTTCTTTTTCTCCTCTGCGGCTTTATTCGCGCTGGCTCCCGGCTGACGGAAGACGGCGGGCGGGGCGGCCAGCCAGAGCTTGTTTCCGGGCAGAGGTCTCAGGTACGGAGACATGAGCACCGGCATCTTTCCCTCTTTTTCGTCTTCCACCATAAGCAGCATTTCCCAGCCTCGTTCTTTTGCTTTCCAGGTCCCCAGGAAGGGGCCCTTCGTTCCCTGGAAGTCCCATGTACCCTCTATATCCTTGCCCTTCGTGCCGGTAATCGTCAGATCGATGTCAATCCGGGCAATCCATACCTTCCCCTTCCAGTGCCCCACCAGATCGACCTCGGGTTCGGGGATTTCTACCGGAAGCTTGAAGGGTTCACTTTCCGGGCCGAAGATTTTATCGTCTTTTGAGACGACTTCCCGGTAGGTGATCCGCAGCTCTCCCGCCGGCTTGAAGTAGGTTCGCGAAATTTCGATCATGTCGATCAGCTCATCGGGAGAAATCGGTCCCAGGATTTCAGCGGGTATCATGGGTATGGCCTGTTTTTCCGGTTCCAGAACCGGTGTGAGGTCAACGTCATGTTCATCCATCTTCATGAAGACCTGGATCTTCGGGGCTACCGCGGTCAGCTCGTTGACCAGCTTTCCTTCCTTGATCTTCTGGATCGACTCCCATCGCTCCAGAGTCAGGATGTAGCCTTCCAGGAGCTTTTTCTCGGCGATCACCGAGGGCGGGATCCGAACGTCCAGCTTGTTCTCTTTCCAGTCAGGCGTGAAGCGTGGCGCCGCCTTCGGCTTGAAGAGGGCAAAGCAGTGGACCCCCTTTCCCGACGATCGATTCCAGGAGGAAAAGACGCTGAACAGGTAGGGCTCCAGGCGAATGAGGCGGAATGGGATTCCGCCTGTTCGACAGCGTGACGCGAAATCGGCCCCCGCTATGGTTTCATCCTTCATGATCTCCTGGCAGCCGGAAAAGGAGGTGGAGCGGGAGGCAACAGTGCCCTTTAATTTGGATTCCCAGTTCTTTGGGATCGTGACGGCAGTCGGGGACTTGAGCTCCCCCCAGGTTCCTCCGAAGGCATCCCACATCCTGAGCTTGTACCCGGACGCGAACTCCATCGTCGATCCCGCTTCGTCCTTCGCGACAAAGACCACGTCTTCCAGGTCTTTGGTGGAGGATTTCGGGGCCTTCAGGTTGACCTCCAGGACCGGGGCCCGAAGCTCCTTCAGCTCCTTGTGGGCCCAGAGCGTGTAGGGATCTTTATCGGTGATCATGACCGAGTCATAGTAGGCTGTGTCCAGGAAGAGATCGTCCTGGTGTTTCCCGATAAACGACGCGTAATCTACCCCGAATCGATCAGCCCTGGACGAGGTCACCCGGTACAGGGAGGCGAGTCTCCCTCCCCGGAAGGCGGAATAGTCCTCCATGAGCTTTTGAAGAAAATCGTCAGGGTTGGATGGGTAATAGACGTTTCGCAGATATTCAAGAAAGTACGAGGCGCAATAGCCATGGTTCTGCCTTTCGTTCAGAGAACCGGAGGTGAAGTCTAGCTCCCTTCGAAAGGGGCCGTAGTCCCGGACCGTTCCATGGTAGGACTTCACGGCATATTCCGGTTTGGCCAGGTAGGCCTTGCCGGCCTCGGCTTCCAGTACGACGGCCGTGGCCTCGAAGAACCATGTGTCGTACCCCATGATCTCCGGGATCCAGAAGTAGCGGGTCTGGATGATGTGAAAGAGCTCATGGACGACGGTCATGTTCATGTTGTCCCAGCATCCCTGGACTTCACTGGTCCATGCGGCGGTTCCCGGTTCGTCGGAAGGTATCTTTTTCTGATTCAGAAGAATATAGGGCCGCTTCAGCCATAGATCCTCGGTGTACCCGAATCCTGACATCGTTTTGTCGGGGATGAAGATTTCGATCGTGTACGTTGGCCAGCGGAAGTTTCTCCCCTTCAGATACTCCCTCGCATGCTTCAGGGCTAGTCCCGTAAGGTGGACCTTCAGGGGAATTACGTTTTCCCTCACCCAGGCGTGGTCGCGCCAGCGTTTCTCCAGGCTGATATATTCGGGATCCTGGCGAAGCTCGGCCTCGGCGTTAATGTTGACCGTCGTGTTGGCCGGATCGCTGATGGAAATATAGGGGTACTCCGCCGGATTGAATTTCACCTGTGTGAGACCCAGGGCCCTCCGTTTCGCGTTCATTTGATCGATGGTGTCTTTGACGACCCCCGGCTTTCGTACGGGAAAGGTCTTCGTTCCCAGGTGAATCAGGAACTGGGAAGCATCGGGCAGGAGGAAGGAGATAAAGGGTCCCCCGGGAACGTTGCTCAGGTCCTTGTACCCGAAGTAGGCCAGACCGGCGGGAATCACGATGGCGCCCACCAGGATAATTACGCTGTTCCGCTCGATCTTCGCGGTGACTGTGGACCCCTTCTGCTCCGATTGAAGGAGAGAAACCGAGCCGTCATCTTCGATCTGGATAAGACGGGTCGTGTCCCAGAGGGATCGGGGGATGTCGAGGTCCTTAAGGTCAAAGTCGAGGATTACCTCGCCGGGATACCGGTCCCACTCCTCCATTCCTGAATCGAGGCTCACCCCCGCCAGGGAAAGGCCGCCGGAGAGGCCAGCCGTTCGAAAGGTCTGATCGGCCGTCTCCCGGGTGAGGGAACGGGCGGTGAAGTCCCGCGGCTTGTCCAGGGCGTTTTTGGGAGCCCGGATCCTAATCCCTTTCGACGGGGAGATGTCCAGCGCCTTACTGCCCGAATCCGGCGGCGGACTCGGATTGAGTCGGCCCGAAGGACCATGGGAGATCAGGGAGCGGACCATCGAGGGGAGGAGGCTCCACTCCCCCGACGGGGCCACGAGGATCAACGGGAGGACCACGAGGAGAAGAAAGAGGAGAATGCCTGCTCCGATGAACACCTTTTTCCGGATAGGTCGCCGGGTCCGTTTCCGGGCCGGTCCCTCGATCGTGAAGGTGTAGGGACCGACGGCGAGGGTGTCCCCCGCCTCCAGCCATCCTTCCCGGACGGCCCGGCCGTTGTGGATGACATCTCCCATCCCCGCCGAGTCCCGAAACCAGAGACCTTCGGGCGTCATGCCGATCTCCGCGTGGCTGGATCGGAGACCGCCAAAGGCGGGCAGGTTTCCGGAGGCAGGATTCGACCCGATTACCATGTGGGGCCCATCCAGGGGCCATCTCTCCCCGGTATCCGTTCTGTGGAGATAAAAGGTGGCGGTGGGGACGGGCGGTTCGGGGGGAAGGGAGCTTTGCAGGCTGAAGGTCAGGAGGTTCCGGCCCACCTGGAGGGTATCGCCCTCGGCAAGCCAGGCTCGGTCAATATCGGACCCGTTGAGGCGGATGACGCCGCCGGTGGCCTCAATCCACCAGCCGTTAGGATCGGTATGGATCGTAGCGTGAAGGGGAGCGCAGTAGGGGTCGTGCAGGGTCAGCCCGTCGGAACCGGGATTCCTCCCGATGGGAAGGTCACTGCCTTCCCACGATAATAAAATTTTACCCCGGGCGTCCCTGAGATGCGGCATCCGGTTATTGTACCGTCCGTGTCATCAGCTTCGGCTGATCCGGGAGATGGCATAGTGCAGTCCGCCAAACTCCCGCAGGAGGGTGATGAATCGGTTGGGAACCGGGGCGATCAGGACGGTTCCCGTGCCCCGGAACGTGTTGACGAATCCCTCTCCCGACGTCCAGGAGCTGAAGAGCTTTCCCGTGGCCTTCTCGACCGTGAACTCCAGGCCCGGTGTCCGGGCGACGGCGAAGGCCCCGTCCACCTTCAGGACATCGTTTTTCATCTCGAGCTTCTCCAGGGGGCCCTGGGAGTGGATCAGGACCTTGCCGTGGCCGACGACACGGGTCTGGAAAAACCCCTCGCCCCCGAAGAGGCCCGCGACGGCGCGGTTGACATGGGCTTCAACGGCTACGCCGGCGTCTCCGGCCAGGAAGGCTCCCTTGTCCAGGATCCACTCGTCGCCTTTCAGATCCAGGATCGTGCATTCCCCGAAGGTGGGTTCGAGGAAGATGTCCCCGGTCCCCGTGTAGGTCGGCCGGACGGCGTGCTCCTTCGTGAGCTTGGCCTTGATGAACTTTCCCACGGAAGGAAGCTGGGCCTCGATCGTGATGTCTCCGGTCATGTAATGGAGGGCACCCGATTCGAGAATCACCTGGGCCTGGTGGATCGTGATCTTCGGCATCTGGTAGAAGTCCTTTTTCAGGACTTCGAAGCGGGTGGAACCCCCCGCAGACGGAGCGGGAACGCGGGGCGGTCCGGCCGATCGGAAGAGAGCGGGCCTGCGGGTGGAGAGAGGTTCCCACCCGGCCATACCCTCCTCCCAGCAGAGGGTCGCCGATGAAAGGCGGCCTTCCCGGATCATTGCGGCGATGGCCTCGTCGGTCAGCGGACCGACTTGGTTGTTCTGTTCCATGACATAGAGTGCGGTCATACCATGTTCCTCCGAAGTGAATACCGTAAATCTTCCGAATTATCTCAGGGCTGGAGGTGGCGCATCTCCGCGAAGAAGACACGGCCCCAGCCGAAATCATCCTCCATGACCTGCCCCGTGACAAGGACCGCGTCGGGTCTGCCCAGGATCATGGAGGGGTAGTAGGTGCGGGTCAGCCGGGAAAAGGGCTCATCCCAGATCACGGCACCCTCGCCGGAAACCTCCGTGATGCGGAGGGAAGGGTGACGCTGGCCATCGGTGGGGAGCTGACCCAGGACGACGAGATCTCCATTCTCCCGGACGGTCAGGTCAATTCCCGAAACGGATCGGGCCGGTTTGTGGGCCAGGTTCCACAGGATGCCTCCCTTGTTGTCGATCTTCACGACGTAGAGACAGCCGTCGGTTTCCCCCGTGGATTCGGTCAGCCCCACGGCGGCGAATCCTCCGTCTTCCAGAGGCTCAACACCGTAGAAGACATCCTTCTTGGGTGTGCCGTAGGTGCTGGTCCAGGCGATGTTGCCTTTGGAATTGAGCCTTATCAGGAGGGCGTCGACGAACCCGGCCCCGGGCTGTTCCGAATCGCCCGCGAGGACGGCTCCGCCATCGGGGAGAAAACGGGCTTCCCGGATCGTGTCTCCCGGGTTGGCAGGTACGCCGGAGAGGTCCTTCAAATCACCCGAGGTCCCGTCGGCGCGGGTGGTCAGAACAAAGACTCCTTCATCCGTTTTTCCAAGAAATCGAAGGGTACCGTCGGGATCTTCCTTCGCCGCCAGGATCGTTTCCGATCGCTCTTCCTCTCCGTAGGTCTGTTCCCAGAGGACCGTGCCCTCCGGATCGATCTTCAGGACGTAGGCCTGGGATTCTCCAAGGTAGGAGGAGTAGGGTTTGGAGACCCCGGCCAGGAGGAAGTTCCCGTCCTTCAGTGTGATCACAGCATTGGCGTAGTCCCAGAGCTCAGTTCCGACCGCCTTCGCCCATGTCAGGTTACCGGTCTCCGTCACGCGAAGCAGGAGGATCTGCACATTGTTGCCCGAGGGCATCGTGGTTCCCGTGAGGAGGTACCCGCCGTCGGGGAGATCGACGATGTGCTGGCCGTAACCGGTGATGCACATGTCGCAGTCTTGGTAGATCTGTTCCCAGGCCACGATTCCGGTCAAATCCCCCAGGAGAAGAGCGTCAGCCTGGGATTCTTCCGAAGAGGAGGAGGAAGACATTCCGGTAAAGACCGAGGAAAGGGAAGTCGCGGCGATAAGGAATCCCAGCGCGACAAAGGGAAGGGCGATGGCCATCGCAAGGCCCAGCACGGCCCGCCGGCTTCGCTTCTTCCACTCGGGATCATCGGTGATCGGGGCCCCGATGCTTCGAATCTCCACGGGATCTTCGAATTGCGGGATTTCCGCCTCCTGCAGGGCCTGCGGAATCCGCTCTGCGCCCTTCAGGGTAATGTTCCCGATCTGGTCCGTGATCCAGAGGTAGATGGAGCGGCCGTCCATAAGCCTGATCGCCAATCCGCCATACGACGTCCCCGAGAGGATCGACGCCCGCCCCAAGGCGCCGTACTGGGCGCTGCCCCGGGACGCAAAGGCCGAGACCCATGTGAGGGCGATCAGCCATTTGGGAGGAGCCAGGAAGGCGGGGCCCCAGGAATGGATCGTTTCGAAGGAAATGTCGAAGTCGCCGGAATCGGTCCGGATGGCCAGGTGGCGGTCGGTAAGGAGCATCTTTAGACTCGCATGCCACAGGGTCATGCGGATGATGACCAGGCCGAGCAGGGCCAGGGGCCAGAAGATCAGGGGCAGGAAAAAGCCCGGAAGCAGGGCCTGGGTCGCGCCACCGGCAATCAAAAAGGGCATGAGAAAGAAGAGGGAGAAGAACATGAACCCGACCAGGTCGCCAAGGACGTTCCTCCAGCCCGAAAAGTAGATCTCTCCCGGCTGGTGACGGCGGCCGGGAAGGAAGATGTAGAGCAGAAATCCGAGGCCGAGGAAGACGATCCCGGCCCGGCGCAGAGGATAGAGAAAGTCTGTGGGAGGTCCGGGGTGGACCATCAGTCCCGAACCCAGGTGGAAGTCGCCCATTCCGATCGTTACCGTCTTCACCCGGATGTAGTGTGTTCCCTTCTCTCCCGGAACGGTCACGTAAAGCTCCCCTTCCGCGGCGTCCAGATCTTCCCGGATCTCCTTCAGGGGTGGTTCGTACTCGCTGAAGAAGTAGCGGTGGGGCGGTTCAATCCGGTCCAGATCGTCCGGGCTCATTCGACGGGTCCAGCTTTCGTCGTCGGGGTTTCCGGCGGCGGCATCGGCGATCCGCGTTGCGAACTCCTTCCATTCCTGTCCGCTTTCGGCCCGGACCCTGTCCATCGTGACTTCTTCGATGTACTTGTCCAGCGGAAGCTGTTTCAGGTAGCGTTCCCTCTCGGAGGGAAAGCCGAAGTAACTGCCTTCCTCCGTCTGCTCCTTCGCGAAATCGACCGGTTCCACGAGGAGGAAGGTTCCGAGGTCGGCCCAGAAAAAGAAGAGGGTACCCAGGACAAAGCCGCCGATCAGGGCAATTCTTCGCCATGTCTCCATGTCACGCTCCTGGAAAGAGTTGAGTGAAGCCGGGTGTGGATGGAAAGGTAAAGAGGGGAGACCGTCCCTGAAATGGACCTGCGGTCATCGTAAGGCGATCCTCGTCACGTCACTTCGAATGGCATGGATCATCATAAGCCCCCCGTTTTCTATGAAAATTGATTATAGCATTGCCTGAAAAAGGGAACGATGGAGTTGCGTCAAACCCCCCAGTAAATAAGCCAGGCCCAGTTGAGGAGGATGGCGAGGATGGCAGAGACGCGGAGAAGGTTGCCTTCCTTTTTGGACATCTCCAGCTTGAATCGGCGCTTTCCCAGGATCTCGAAGAAGAACGAGGCCATGCCCCACACACCCAGAGCCATGCCGGAGAGGATCGCCAGGGGATTATAGGCCAGGGCCTGAATGGGGTGTCCGTGAAGAAGGGTCAGGGCGGCCCGGGTGGAACCGCAGGTTGGGCAGGGATAGCCCGTCATCTGGTGAAAGACGCAGTGCCTGACATGGAGGGGCAGGAAGGGGTAGATGAACAGGAAGAAGAGACCGGCCGCCGCGACGACCGCCATGAAGATAAAGCCGTACGGAGGGTCGATCGTATCCCGGGACAGCGAAAGCTTCATACGGCGATACGCGGGATCAGGGGGGAGATCCGGGAGAGGACCTCGTAGTTGATCGTGCCGATCATCTCGCCCAACTCCTCGGCACGGATCACTTCGTCCCCCTGGCGGCCGAGAAGGACCACTTCATCGCCCACCTTCACATTTTCCAGGTCGGTCACGTCGACCATGACAATGTTCATGCAGACACGGCCCACGACGGGGGCCCGATGGCCGCCAATCAGGACCGAGGCGCGGCTGGAGAGCTTCCGGTCGTACCCGTCGGAGTAGCCGATGGGCAGAACCGCGATCTTCGATTCCCGGGTCGCCTTCCACGTACAGCCGTACCCCACCGATTCCCCCCGGCGCAGAATTTTGATCTGGCCCACGACGGTCTTCCAGGTCAGGCATGGGTGAAGGCTCAGGCCGTTTTGTCCCCCGGTTGTCATGCGCCACGAGACGATTGTTTCCTTGCTGGGCCAGTGACCGTAGAGGGAGATCCCGATGCGGATCATCGAATAATAGGTGTCGGGGAAAAGGAGGGCTGCGGCGGAACAGGCCGTGTGGATCAGCGTCGGGTTGGCGCCGTTTTCCCGGATTGTTTCCAGGGCGCCCTCGAAGCGGGACATCTGGGTCCGGGCGAAGGAGTGGTCCGTCGTGTCCTCGATGTTGGCAAAGTGAGTGGCCGCGCCCTCGATGGTCAGGCCGAGAGACCTGGCTCGCTCCATGACGCCGGGAAGCTCCGCCAACGTGAACCCCTGGCGGTTTGTTCCGGTCTCGATCTTGAGATGGATGGGCAGGTTCGGCGCGACCTCCGCCACCGCATCCAGGACTTCGGGCGTGGAGGCGAGGATGTGCACGTCCCTGTCCCTGAACCAGGCAACCTGCTCCTTCAGGATGTACCCCATGATCAGGATCGGGCGGTCGAGGCAGAGGGCGCAGAGATCGAGGGCCTCCACGGCGCTGTGCACCCCGAACATCTCCACGGCGGGAGCGAGAGTTTTTGCCGCGAGCCCCATGCCGTGGCCGTAGGCGTTGGCCTTGATAACGGCCATGATCTTGATGTCGGGGCCCGTGAGTTCCCGAAAGATTCGTACGTTGTGTAGAAGGTTGTCCGTGGAAATTTCACACCAGGTGGTATGGATCATTTGACTGTCCTGATAACGCGGGTCGTCCAGACCCGGTGAAGGGCGCGGATCGACTGGTAGGCCTTCCCCTCGATCATCAGCCGGAGCAGGACGAAGGCTGAGGCTGCGAAGTAGAGGTAGGTGACAACGATCCGGGTAGAAGGAAAGAGGAACTGCACAGCAAAGAGAATGAAAAGGATGATGGCTTCCCAGAAGGAGAAGGCCATGTCCATGAGAATCGTAAAGGCAAAGAGGCTCTGTGCAAAGGTGAGCATGATCTCGTGCTTCTGCAGGGTGTCCAGGACGATAGGAGCCATGTGCCCATGAGAAATGGCGAAGATGATGGGAATGAGCCCCGAGAGGACCGACCACTGGTTGATGTTGGAAGAGACAAAGTTCATGATTCCCATCGTGGCCTTGGTAGGCTGGCGTGCCCAGTTGAAGGCCGAGACCTTCTCGGGGAATTCGGAGAGGAAGGGCGCTACCCACTGCACGAAGAAGAACTCGGATACGCCAAAGTAGACGGCCACAGCCAGCATGCTGGTGACAAAGGGCTCAGCTACCAGGAAGATCAAAAAGGCGCCCAGGAAGAGAAGGGCGAGAACCTTAAGCCACTGGACCAGCTTCCGGTTGCCCTTCAGGGCCCAGCGGGCGGCGACAGGCAGGTCCTCGGCCTCTTCCATTTCCTTATGGGGAAGCCGCAACAGAACAAGGATGTAGGCCACGTACATGGCGATCAGGATGATCCCGTCAAAGACAGTAAGGGTGCCCTTTCCCCAGATCAGGAGAAAGTAGAGCATCGGGACGAGCATCCCGTAGATCTCGACCGAGTGCTCCTCTTCCAGATAAATATTCTCCAGGAGGCGCCCGCCCTTCATCTTCCGGGAAATCGAGTGGATCAGACCGACCATGGGCCATCCCAGGCCGACCAGGAGGCGTATGCTGCCCGTGAAGTTGGCGATGACCAGGTGAGTCAGAGAAGGGTCCTGGCCCGCTTTCCATGCAATGACGGCCTCGACGGCGAACTCAGGAAGGGTCTGGAGCCAGGCCAGGAGAGCCAGGGCAAGGCCCTGGGCGATGAGAAACTGCGCGGCTTCTGCGCCCCACGCCATGAGGAAGGCGGAGAACACGACCGTGGGGAAGGTCCAGATAGCCGAAAGGGGGCTTCCTTTCACGCCTTCTTGTCTTCCTTCTCCAGCCGGAGTACACTGGCATCGTGGCTATTTCGTCGACGGAACATGCAATCGTGAAGGATATCGGTAAATGGAGGAAAAGTAAAGCATTCCTCGTGCTGGAAGGGGAAAAACTCCTCCGCGAGGTCCTCGCCTCCGGTGCCGCCCCGACCCTGGTGCTCACCGTTGAGGGAGCCGGCCTTGGTCTCGCCCGGACCGACCTGAAGGGGGCGAAGTGGCTCGACGTGACCGACCGGGTCATGAAGAAGATCTCCGCCCTATCCTCGCCCACGAATGTCCTGGCTGTCGTCCCTCCGCCGGGATACGACCTGGCGGCGATCCTCAAGCGGCCCGGCCCCGTCCTCCTCCTCGACGGAATTCAGGACCCGGGGAACCTGGGCGCCATCTTCCGGTCCGCCTGTGCCTTCAAGGCCGCCGGGATCATCACGATGAACGAAACCTGTCGGGTCTGGCAGGACAAGGTGGTCCGTGCCTCGGCCGGCATGATCTTTCACCTGCCCTTTATGGAAAACCTTTCCCCGGAACGGTTGAGCGAACTGCGGGAAAAGGGGGAGCTGTACGTGCTCGATGCACAGTCCGGGATTACGCCCGGGGAGATCCCGCGGAGGCCGCGCCCCATCCTGGTCCTCGGCAACGAAGGCCACGGACCCCGGAAGATATTCCAGGACTTCTCCAGGGTCAGGATCCCCATGGAACGGGGCGTGGAATCCCTGAACGCCGCCCACGCCCTGTCGATCGTTCTTTACGCCCTGTATTGACCGCAGCTGTTTACTTTTGCATAAGTTTCGTATAAAGTGAGCCCATGGGGCTGACACCGAAAAAGAAGAAAATCCTCCAATACATCCGGGACTACGCTCAGCGGAACGGAGGCGTCATGCCGACCCTCCGGGAGATCGCTGACCATCTGGGCATCTCCACCGTCTCCACAATCCACGTCCATCTGAAAGAATTAAAAAAGATGGGGCACCTCGACTTCGACTGGAACGCCAAGCGGGGGGTGCGCCTTGCGGAAACGCAGGACGACCTGCCCCTCATGGGGTACATCGCCGCGGGCAAGCCTATCGAGTCGGTTCCCGACCCGAAGCTCTTCAACATCCGGGAGATGCTCCTGGCGGGCGGAGCCAACTACCTCCTCCGTGTTGTGGGGGAATCGATGATTGAGGATGGGATTCATGACGGGGACTTCGTTGTGGCACGGAAGAGCGAGGAGGCACGGGACGGCGACATGGTCGTCGCCCTCCTCGGCGGGGAAGTGACCCTCAAGCGCTTTTACCAGGAGGGAGAGATGGTCCGGCTCCAGCCCTCCAACCGGGCCATGGACCCGATCCGCCTCCCCGCCGCCCAGGTCCAGATCCAGGGCATCGTCGTCGGCCTCCTCCGCAAGTACTGA
>DAOSWS010000022.1 GCA_035593605.1 Thermoanaerobaculia bacterium
AAACCGGGAAGAAAGAAGCTGAAAAAGGAGAAATAGGTATTGTGTCCCCAGATAATATAAAAGTGGAATTTGATTTGGGTGGATTATTTGGTGAGGAATCGACAGAGGGTGAAGAGATGTTTAGTAAAATGCATCATATTACCACTGAGTCAGAGAATACAATTACCATAAAGTGATGATAAAACACAAGGACAGAATGATGACCATAAAGATATTTGTAACAATTCTTGTTCCATTTGTTATAGCCATGTCATTTATCATGTATTTTATTATCAATAGTATTATCTGTGACATGAGAATCGAACATGCATCTAAAACATATGACAGTGGAGGAAAAGAAATTCTTATTAAATATGTTAAAGAAGGCAATTTCATGGTCTATGATGTAGCATTAAACAAACTGGAACTTCAAGCTGACAAAGACGTTTCAATTGATATTTCTAATATTATGGTTGACATTAAAGGATATAAGCTTGAGGAATTGTTATATTCAATAGAACACTTTAACGATAAAAGAACAATACCTATGCTTGTAAAAAAACATAAAGAGTATGAGAACAGTAATGATGTAGACGATATTAATATGGCCTTATTGATTGACCAGATTATTCTTCCAATTCAAGGGCTAAATGTGGAGTTAGCAAAGAATATGATTCACAGTTATTCTGTTCCAAGATGTGGTTTTTTAGAAATCATCTTTAAAGACGGATCGATAAAGTGTTTCATTGACGATCAAGAAATTACGAAACAAGAGTATGAAAAAAGATTGGAAGACGGCTTATCGCCTTGTGAAGAACAAACAGAAGAAGAAAATGTAACATAAGAGCCTTTGGTTTTCGGTTTAATCGTGCTTCCTGTTCTTATTGAATACCCACCGCAACACACGCAAAAGGAAGGTGCTGTCCTCGGGTTTCAGCCCTGCGGGCTTCCACAGCCTGCGGGCAGCACCACGAGTTTCCCCATTTTGCGTCGCTTAGCGCTTTGGGGCGCGGGGCGGACGGGGAAGCCGGGGCGCATGAGGCATGCCAGCAGGGACCCAATTTCCCTTCTCTGTCATGCCTCCTGCAAAAACCCCTGTCCGATAAGGGCTCCTTATCCGACCTTCCCCTGCCCCTGTGCGCCCCTCCGCGGCCTTCGGCTTTACATAATCGAAGACTATGTAAACACGCACCGATTCCCCCTCCCTGAACATAAGGGGCCTGCCCGGGCAGGCCCCTTTAGATCCCCTGAAGATCGAGTGACATGATACCTTTTTCTCGTTGAAGGAATTTTGAAAAACAGGGTAGATGTTGAAAAGAGGTGAATATGTTTTGTGACCTCGAATTTGACGGCCGCCCCGTTAGAGTAAGTTTATCACGACAGCGAAACATGTATCGGTTGAAGGTAAAGTATAGAATCGTATTTTCCTGGATCAACGATTTGTAAACGTTTTTTGTTTTACTCCCGTATGGATAAGGAGACACCTTTCGTCTCAACAGTTTGTAGACCATCATGATTGTTAGAACTTAGTTTCAGGAGGAAACCATGTATCAGACATCATCGTTTAAATCTGTCTCCCTGGTCGTACTGATGGTCGCTTCGATCGTCTTCGGTATGATCCTGGCAGGTGTCCTGGATCTGGGAAGCAACGGAAACGCCGAGCCCACCCCCCAGCAGACATTGACGCAGCCACCGTCAGGGGTTAACAACCTGGCCGACGTTGCGGATATTGTTTCTCCCGCCGTTGTGGCCATCACGTCGACTCAGATCCGCAAAAATCAACCCCACTCCTTCATGGATCCGGATATCTTTCGATGGTTTTTTGGGCCTCAGCAAGACCCCCGTTATGAAGGGGAACCCGAGGAAGAAGACAAGGTCCAGGCGGGCGGATCCGGATTTATCATCTCTCCGGACGGCTACATCGTCACCAACAACCACGTCATAGAAGATGCCGATGAAGTAGAAGTCACACTCAACGAAGAGGGCGCCGATCCCATTAAGGCAGAGGTCATTGGAGCCGATCCCGCTACCGATCTGGCCCTTCTTAAGATTAAGGCGGATAAAAACCTCCCCTACCTGGTCCTCGGAGACTCCGATTCCCTCCGCGTTGGTGAATGGGTCATGGCGGCGGGTTATCCCCTACGTTATGGCTATACGGTCACTGTGGGGGTGGTAAGCGCCAAGGGAAAGAGAATCGGCATTACCGACACCTCGTTCGAAAACTTCATTCAGACCGATGCTGCGATCAACTTCGGCAATTCCGGCGGCCCCCTCCTTAACTCGCATGGACAGGTCGTCGGCATCAACACAGCCATCGCCGCGCGGGGCCAGAACATCGGTTTCGCTGTCCCGGTCAGCCAGTTCAAAAGGATTGAAGCCCAATTGAAAAAGCATGGGAAAGTCGTCCGAGGTTATCTTGGCGTCCGAATTCGGGATGTGGATCACGATATCCAGGAAGCCTTCCGTCTGAAGGAACGTAAAGGTGCCTTCGTGGAACAGGTGGAATCCGGTACACCGGCAGAAGAAGCCGGCGTGAAGCATGGCGATGTCATTCTCAAGGTGGACGAGATCGAGGTCAAAAAGACCACCGACCTGATCAACTATGTGTCTTCCATGGAGCCTGACTCCACGGTAACACTTACCGTTTGGCGGGATGGAAAGACCAGGACACTGAAAGCCAAACTGTCCGAGCGGTCTTCGGATGAAAGCAAAGCTGAAGAAGAGAAACCATCCAAAGGTTCTTCCTCGACGCAGGAGAAGCTGGGCATCACGGTGCGTCAGCTCACACCGGAGCTCCGGCGCTACTATCGGCTGGACGAAGACGTGACCGGCCTGCTGATCACCAATGTAAAGCGTGTCTCTCCTGCGGCAGACGAAGGTCTTCGCCAGGGGGATGTCATCCTCGAGATTAACGGTGAACCTGCAGAAAAAGCAGAAGACCTTGAGAAGGTGATCCAGGACACGAAGAAGGGTGACCTTGTGAACCTCTACATGTTGAGGCCGGGCAGGCAAGCCATCTCATTCTTTGCTATTATCAGGATCGATGAATGAACCCGGCCGAATTCTTGTCGTAGATGATGAACGCGCGATTCGCAAAGCCGTACGCAGGCTTTTAGAGTCGGACGGTCACATCATTGATGAAGCTTCTTCGGGGGCGGAAGCGGTCGAAAGGGCCACTTCCGCCCCATTTTCCTGCATCATCATGGACCTGAAAATGCCCGGGATGGACGGAAGAGAAACCTTTGCCACCCTGAGAGAAGAAGGAATCGAGACGCCCATCATCATCCTGACCGGCCATGGCGATGTGCCGACTGCCGTGGATTTCCTGCGCCGTGGAGCCGTGGATTTCATTGAGAAACCCCCTTCTCTGGAACGATTACGGATTGCTGTCCACAATGCGCTTCGAACCAAGGCCCTGACAGATACGATCGCACAGGCCCGCCCCCTGGACAATCTCCGGTATAGAATTATCGGTTCATCCTCGTCCATGAATCAGCTCAGGGAGACCATAGGCACCATTGCTCCGACACGGGCACCGGTTCTGATCACGGGAGAAAGCGGCACCGGGAAGGAGCTTGTCGCCCGAGCCATTCATCGTGGATCGTCATCCCGTCAGGAAACTTTTATCCGGGTTAACTGTGCCGCCATTCCCGACGATTTAATCGAGTCCGAGCTCTTCGGACATGAAAAGGGATCCTTTACGGGCGCCACTTCCCGTCAGCTTGGGAAATTCATCCTGGCCGATGGCGGTACGATCTTTCTCGATGAAATCGGGGACATGTCGTTACGCGCCCAGGCAAAAGTCCTGAGAGTTCTTGAAGCCTCCGAGGTGGAACCTCTGGGGAGTGGAACCACGATTCGAGTTACCGTCCGGGTCCTCGCAGCGACCAACAAGGATCTCGGCGAAGAAATGGCGAGAAATACGTTTCGAGAAGATCTCTTTTTCCGTCTGAACGTGGTTCCTGTTTCCGTTCCCTCTCTGGATGAACACCGGGAGGATATCCCGGACCTTATCGAACATTTCTGCAATCTTTTCGCCATGGAATACAACCTCCCTCCCCGCGGATTTTCCCGGGACGCCGTAAATGAACTGTCCCGGCGGGTCTGGAAAGGAAACATTCGCGAGCTGAAGAATTATGTGGAGCGATGCCTGATCCTTCATCCGCGGGGAACGATCGAGAAGGAAGATCTTCCGAATGGAGAGACGCCCCTTCAGGAGGTAACTCCCTCTTTGCACCTTACATGGAAGGAATATCGAAGAGAATCGGAAAAAGCGTATCTTTTGGCTCAGCTGAAAGCCAATGACTGGAATGTGGCAGAAACATGCCGCACCATCCAGATCCCGCGCAGCCATCTCTATCGTCTAATGGAATCTTACAAAATCGAAAGGGACGACCCATGACCTCTGAAATCCAATCTCTGCTTCTTCAATCCGGAGCCCTGCTTGAGGGACACTTCATCCTGTCTTCCGGAAAACATTCCTCCAACTATCTGCAATGTGCCGTCATGCTTCAGCACCCCGAATTCGCGACCCGGGCAGGTCTCCTTCTGGGAGATCTTCTCCAGCCCTACAATCTGGATCTCGTCATTTCTCCCGCCATCGGCGGTATTGTGATCGGTCAGGAAGTCGGGCGCGCTCTCGGGAAACGGGCCATCTTTGCGGAGCGGGAAAAAGGTGTCATGACTCTTCGGCGTGGATTTCTGATTCAACCCGGAGACAGGGTTGGCATCGTTGAAGACGTTGTGACAACGGGAGGCAGTGTAAAAGAAGTGATCAAAGCCGTATCGGAGGCCGGTGGAGTTCCGGCCGTCGTCGGGAGCCTGGTCTTTCGAACGAAAGAATCTCCATTCACCGTTCCCTATGAATACCTCTGGCAGGTCATTTTCCCCGTATACGATCAGGATGAATGCCCCCTCTGCGCCAAAGGATCTCAGGCTGTCAAACCGGGGAGCCGTTCCTGACGTGATCTGGACTCTTGTCACGGGAAATTTCGAAAAGCTGGCAGAAATTCAATCCATTATTTCGTTTCCCATAATTCATGAATCCTGTGATCTTGATGAAGTTCAGAGCTTAGACCTCCGCGAAATCGTCAAATTTAAAGTCCGTAAAGCTTACGAAATCCTCCACAAACCCGTCATGGTAGAGGATGTTGGACTGCACCTGGAGGGTTACGGAGGATTCCCCGGCCCACTTGTCCGATGGATTCTGAAAGCATCCGGTTCATCCGCTCTTTGCCGCATGGCAGATGGATGTGGAAATCGAGTGGCGAGAGCTACCTGCATAGTGGGTGCAACCGAGGGATCCACGACTTTACTGGCTGAGGGAACGGTACGGGGTACGGTCACAGAGAATCCCAGAGGAAAAAATGCATTTGGATGGGACGATATATTTATCCCGGAAAATTCCATCCATACTTATGCTGAAATCCCGCGGGAAAAGAAAAATTCGGATTCCCACAGGACCCGCGCCTGGCGAACGATGGAAACAATGCTCAGGGACCGCGGCATGGTATAATTCGCCTATATGGCTATTGAAGATATCCAACGCCATCATCGACGTTTTCTAAAGGTATCTGACAAATTCAAGGCCCTGTGGACCTTTCACCAGATGCTCCAGGCAATCTATCGCCACTACTTTGATCGTCCCCTTCCCTACTCCATTCAGTTCAAAGAACTTTATGACACAATTCGGGGACTTCCGCCGCTATTTCAGGGGCTTCCGCCGGCAGCCCTTGAAAAGCGTTTTGAAGAGATCCATAAATCGGTCGAAGAGAATTTCAATACCGTTCAGGATGCCGACAGCAGAATTGAACCCTCCCATATCCGTCAATTTTTTGAGCAGAGGCTTAACGTTGATGATCAGGATAAGATCCTGTACCAGATCATCAAATTTTACCTCTATGGTCAGAAGATTGACGGCAACATTCGGGACAAGCTGGATTACCTGATCACTCATCTTTCCAGCCAGTATTCTGAGTCGGAGAAAAAATTCATTCTCCGGGACCGCAACCATCTCAAGGAAATCTTTGAAAAGCTCATGGCCGTCGGAGACTTTCCTGAAGTCGACAGTCAACTCAAGTCAGAGTACATCAGCCTGTTGCAGGAATTAAGGCAGGAAGTTCTCACCTGTAAATCTCTTGAAGATTTTGTGCTTTCCGGAATTTTAAAGGCCATCCGGGGACTGAAGGCCCGCATGGGCGGTGCGTTCCTCCATCCTGACATCCTGCTGAAGGTTGCAGAACTCAATGTGGCGACGAAAAACCAGTACACGGAAATTTATCGCAAAGAGGAGAAAAATCTCCTTGAAGATACGACAAGGATCAAGCGAATGACGGAATCGGGGATCATCTCCTCCCCTGACCTCATGGAAAAGGTCTCGGAAATTGAACGTCTTCAGAGTGTTCTCTTTGCGGGCTCTCAGCAGCGTGAAGTAAAAATCGAACATCTGGCTGAATTCAAAAATAATGTAAAGCGGATCCTTGAGGAACTGGACACCAAGTTCACCTTTGATTTAAGTGAAGATCTGGTTCCCCCCGCTCCCTATCATCCGGAACCGAGTGATTCCTACGATGAAGAAGCGGCGATTGCGACCCTCTGCCTTCTGGGCAGAGATCAGAAGATGGCCACGGGATTTTTTCTGGAAGAGTTTGAATTTCAGGCCCTCAAAGCTTACGAACTGCTGCACAATCTGGAACTCCTGCAGGAAAAGGATCGCCTTATCCTCAAGGGAGCCATTGTACGCTACCATATTGATCTCTACGTTGCCGATCTGCTGGAAGCAAGGAAAAAACAAGCCATTGTGGACAAGCACCTCATGGGAAAGACGCAGATGATCATCGATCGCGGGCAGGACCTCGAGAAACAGATCGTATGGCTTCTGGATGAAGCCCTCTTCCAGGGCAACTCAAGTGAGGTTCAGGTATTGAGCCGAGCCAAATACAGGCTGGCAAGAAGTCTTTCCGGACTCTGGCTTCTCTACGACTCTCTAGCGAACGAAGTCCATAAGGCGTAATAAAGCAATCCATCTCCCCGGAACAGAAGGTCTCTCAACTCCCGTTTTTGCTTACATTCCAGAGAATCATATGGTTCGACGGATGGACATGATAGCCCTGTACACTCTTGGACCAGGCTGCACTCTGAGCTCCCCAGAAGAGGGGGACCAGGGGAACACCATTTCCCATGCGCCCCAGAGCGTCATCCATGGCCTTCTTGAAGGGAAATCCCTTTGATACGCGCGCGGTCTGGATCAGCCTGTCAAACTGCGGGTCAGACCAGCGCGGAAGATTCTGCAGACCGATGTAGTTCGAGTGGAAGTTTGCCGCAAGAAATTCAACGGGATCGGAAGAGTCTCCAATCCATCCCGAGAGACAGAGATCAAAATCACCGGCACGAAGTCGGGTGAAGAAATTGTCCGGATCATTCACAATCCGAATGGTAAATCCAATATTTTCAAGAGATTCCTTTACGGCCTTTGCGATTCCCGCGGGATCCGGCATGTAAGGACGTGGAGCCCAGGTCTGAAGGAGAACCATGGGTTTCGAAAGAGAAGCACCTGACTTCGTCAGGAGATCTTTTGCCTGGGTGGGATTATAGGATTTCGGGTGTCCCTGCGTCTTGAAGATGGGCGGAGGAAGGAAGGTCGTGGCGGGAGCGCCGGTCCCCCCCGGGAAAAAGGTGCGGGTCAGCTCGACAACATTGATCGAATGGGCCACTGCTTCACGCACCTCCTTACGTTCAAAGGGGCTGTGCGACGTATTCATGGCCAGAAATCCAACGTTATTTCCAAGGGAACTCTTTACGGTCACGTTATCCGCTTTCCGCAAAGCGGGTATGGAATCTCCGGAAAGCCATTCCGCAAGATCGATCTTTCCTGCAATCATGTCATTTACAAGGGCATTCTCATTGGGATAAACGATGAACATAACTTCCGGCGCCTTCACTTTGCCGCCCCACCATGAAGGATTCGGGGTCAGGCTGATGCTCTTACCGCTCTGCCACGTTCCAAACTTGAAGGGACCCGTTCCAATCGCTTTCGAGCCATTGCCGATCATGGACGGATGAATCACCGATTTGCTCGGATGGGCAAGAATATCGTTAAATTTCGCGTTTCCTTCCTTCAGAGAAAAAACGACGTTCATCTCTCCATCCCTTGAGACCTCAATGGGAAAGTTGGGAACATCCATAAATGACTTCACCACGATATCCGCGGTCAGAGGTGTGCCGTCATGAAAGGTCACGCCGGGGCGCAGGGTGTACGTCCACTTCGTGAAATCCTCACTGGAGGTCCATGAGAGAGCCAGGCCGGGGATGATGTCGAAGGTTTCATCGGCATATCGGACAAGCGTGTCAAAGACATTCCCTAAGACTGTGGAGGTAATCGTATCCAACGACTGGTGAGGATTGGTCGCGTTAATGTCATGCTGAATTCCGACGCGCAGGGTGCCAGAAGCGGATGTCGGAGCCTGAGCAAGCAGGGATAGACTGAGCATCGTACCGATCATGAAGGAAAAAAGTTTCACGCAATACCTCCCGTCAAAAAATATCTTCCCTGGAAAGGATTCACAAAATACAGATGGAAGATAATTCAGTGTATCACAGGAACGGGAGGCTGTCGGGCTATCCCCATTCCCTGAGCCCTGTGGTATAGTGATGGAGAGGGCCCCAAACGTCCCCGGAACACGATAAGAAATTGCGTTTTGCCATCCGGAGGGATTTTGAATACATCATATCTTCGACAATATATCCCGATCATCCTGGCGGTTCTGATTCATCTCTGCACTGCTGTCTCTGTACCGGCAGACACCTACGACACCCATACGCTGATTCAGATTGATACCACGGCACCTTTCACGATTTCTTTTCTGCAGGAATCCCGGTTTGACATTGTGAATGCGGGGAAAGGCTGGGTGAAAGCACTGCTGTCCGACGAAGAACTTCGAGTTCTCGAGGATGCAGGAATTCCTTACTCCATTCTCTACGAGGAAATGGCAGCAGATCGTGAAAATTTCGCCTCCCCCGACGACTGCGGAGTGATCTCGTGGCCCTGCTACTACACAGCCTCGACCTTCAACACCGTTAACCCGCCTTCCGGAAGCCTCATGGAGCATCTCCTGAGCCTTCATACAACTTACTCCGACATCACAAGGCTCTACAACCTGGGGCCGACTCAGGATGGAGCCTACGATATTCTCGCAATCAAGGTCACTGACAACCCCGACGCCGAAGAGGCCGAGCCGGAAATCCGGCTCTATGGGGATATCCACGGCGACGAAGTGTCCGGGCTCATGGTCACCTGCGACGTCCTGGACTGGATCCTGACAAACTATTCCTCGAATACCGATGCCCAGAAGCTGGTCGACGAGGCGGAGCTCTGGTTTATCCCGATGGGAAATCCCTACGGACGGTCCCATAACACCCGGTACAACAGCCGCAACGTGGATCTGAACAGGAACTTCTGGGGACCCAACGGGAATGAGGATTGTGAACCCTATACAAATCCCTGTCAGCCCTTTACGGAGAAAGAGACCCAGGCCATTCGCGACCTCACCGAGGTCATGGGAAAACGTTTTGTGACTTCGATCTCCTTCCACGGCGGAGCCGCCTGCTTCAACTCGGTCTATAACTACACTTCCTCCCCCACCTCCGACGAACCGATTTTCTTCGAATCACGAACCGGGGGCCCTTTGGGGGAAGCCGATCCCTCTCCATACGGCCTGGCTCAGGCCTACATGGACGGTTGTACCGCCCCCGGCTTCTGGTACACAAACGGCGCCGACTGGTACGTCACGCGGGGTGACACGAATGACTGGTCCTACAACCTCTGGTCCGATCTGGATACGACCCTGGAACTGACGACCACCAAATGGCCGGACCCTTCTGAAATCCCGTCCTTCACTGCACAACATCGCCAGGCCGTGCTGAACTATATGCTCAAGACCTTCCAGGGAGTCAGCGGAACCATGACCGACGCCCTCTCCGGAACCCCCCTGGACGGGACCGTGACGGCGACCTGCACGGCTTCCTCTTCCACATATGTGACCGTTCCTCATGAGTACAAGAGTGTACTCACCGATCCCGATGTCGGTGATTTTCACCGGGTCCTGGAGCCGGGAACCTATACGGTCAGGTGTGAAGCACCGGGGTATATTTCTGTAACCCGGACAGGAGTCGTAGTCACGGCCGATACATCCACAACGATATCCTGCGAAATGCCGGTCCTCGTGGAAGTCCAGAGCCATACCTTCTTCGATGCCTGCTCAGGTACCGGCTCAGGGGGAGATGATGTTCTCGACCCCGGGGAAGAGGCGGCCATCACCCTCACTCTATCGAACGGTGGTCCCTATGAGATCACCGGCGTGCAGGTGACGGCGGCTACCGGATCAGAATACGTAGACATTCTGCAATCCATCACGACGGCCGCGCCCATTCCGGCCGGCGGCACAGCTGAAACCCAGGCTCCTTCCATCACGATTCAGGTTTCCCCCTCCACACCGTGCGGAACCCCGGTGATTCTGGACCTTCTCATTGAAGCGGATCAGGGAACCTGGACCGACACCGTGACCCTGGTTATCGGGGATATTACACAGGGGTCGGGATTTTTTCTGGAAGAGACCTTTGACGTTTCCACTGCGCCCCCGGACCTTCCCCCAGGATGGTCTCAGGAAGATGTAAACAAGAATGCAGGAAATTGGAGTACAGCAACGTCGACTCAAAATCCGTCGGGACAGGCACCCCATTCCAATCCGAACCTGGTCTATTTCAATGCCTATTCAGCCACCCAGGGCAGTACAACACGTCTTTTTAAAACTACACCGCTTTCCCTTACAGGAATCACGTCCACCTCCCTGACATGGTGGATGTACCACGACACTGAATTGTCAGGCAGTGATGATCGGATTCAGCCCCAGGTATCCCTGGACGGCACTTCATGGATCGACGTGGGAATTCCTATATCCAGATATGATTCCACCACGGGTTGGAAGTATCACACTGTCTCTCTGAACGCGTATGCAGGCCAGTCGGTTTACATCGGAATCCTGGGAATCAGCGCATGGGGCAATGATATCCATCTGGACGACATCCAGGTCACCTATGAAGCACCTTCCAGCTGTGAATTCACGCTGTGCGAAAGCGGCCCTCCGGGAGAGACGGCATCTACGACCGAAACGGCGTTGATCTGGGATACATCCACTATCCTTTCCTGGGGTGCCAACCCATTTGCGGACACCTACACGGTCTACCGGGGAATAGGGTCGGATCTGCCTCATCTTCTGGACAGTGAACTGGATTCCTGCACTTGTGCTTCAGGAATCTCAGGGAAATCTCTTTCCGGTGTCGATGAAGTCCCTGCTGCAGGATCACTCTTCTGGTATCTGGTTACCGGCACAAACAGTCAGGGAGAGGGTTCAGCCGGCGAGGCCACATCAGGAGAGCGTGAACTCAACACCTCCGGTCCCTGCACGTAACGGGTCAGCGCTCCTCGATCATCCGCAGTTCCATATCGGTATGGCGGAGCCGCTCCGCCATCTGAACCGCGAGACGATTAAAGAGTACATGTCCAAGTGCGGGAGCATTCTCCTGAAGATTCTCAAAGGCTGTTCTCGAAAGGATGAAGAAATCGGAGGCCACTTTGGCCTCGGCATCGGCGGAACGGGTCATGCGGTCCAGGAAGGAGAGCTCTCCAAAATAGTCCCCTCTCCCAATCGTGGCTAAATGGTGACGCCTTCCGCCCTCCAGCGGCAGAAGGATCCGTATGCTCCCCTTTCGGACAAAGTAGATTTCGTCTCCGCTGTCCCCGCAGGAAAAGATCCGCCCGCCTTCTGGAACATGCTCTTCTCGAACACAGGCGGAAAGGGTATTCAGCACATCGGGGCTGAGACTGCGGAATAAGTCGATTTCTCCGAGGGTCAGAAGAGTTTCATCGTCCTCAGGTGCGGCGCCCTCCTGTTCCAGAATGCGATTCTCGATCCACTCCAGGGCCCCATCCAGCGTATCGGAAACCATGACTCCCCCACCCTTCCGGACCACTCCCAGGCCGGCCAGATATCGTTCAAAGTCCCTTTCGTCCAGAAGACCGCTAGGCATTCCGCTCAGAAGGAGCTGACCGCCCCTTTCAAACAGGCGTTCCTGCAGCTGTTCCAGTAGGTGGGCGGCCGTAAAATCCATCGATTGAACCCGCCGCATATCCAGAAGAATATAATCCCGCTTTTTCAGATCTTCGTCGAGTTGAGTCAACAGCTGGTCCGTGGTGCCAAAAAAGAGATTTCCCTGCAGTTCGCAAAAGACACCCTGGTCTCCCTTCGCTTTCAAGATGGCTCTCTGATGTGCCAGCCTGCGGGTCTTTGAAGAGAACTGATTGAGGTAATGCTTCCTTCGAATGACAGAACCCCGGATCTGATCCCGGAGAAACAGAAGAACGGCCAGGGCGATGCCGACACCCGTGGCCACGATGAGATCCACCGCAACCGCAACAAGAACGACCGAAATAATAACAGCAAAATCGAGTCTCCCGTTCCGGCTTTTCAAAAGCTTGACCTGCCTCCAGTCGATCATTCTCCACGCAACAATCAGCAGAACGCCGGCCAGAGCGCCGATGGGAACCCATGCGACCAGGGAGCCCAGAGCAAAGAAGACCGCCACAACCAGCACTCCCTGGACAAGCCCCGACCGAAAGGTACGCCCGCCGCTGGTGACATTGACCAGGGTCGGCCCCATGGTACCGGCGCCCGGCATTCCTCCGATCAGACCGGCAATGAAGTTTCCCATACCCTGCCCCAGGAGCTCACGATCGGAATGATGACGGCCCCGTGTCAGGGCATCAAGGACGACACAGGTTTTGAGCGTATCGATTGACAAAAGGACGGAAAGGGTCAGGGCAGGGATCATGACATGAGACACCAGATGAGGGTCGACCGAGAAAAGAGAGGCCGCATGATGGGCCACGGCACCAAGAAAAGACCCGGATGTCTCAATCGGACCGATGATGAGAGGGTTGTCACGGAGATTTCTCAGGGCAGGATCACCCATCGCCAGAATGCCGTAGGCTCCCATCCCGCCGGCCAGACCGACAATTGTTGCGGGAACCTTCCGGATCACCCTGGGGGCCAGAACCGTAACCCCCATCGTAACGAGACCAACGAGAAGGCTTTGCCATACCCAGTCCGAAGGTCGAATCAAACCATGAAGGAGAGGAACGCCCTCTTCTAAACCCAGGAGCTTGGGGATTTGACTGAGGGCGATCAGAACGCCGACTCCAGATAGATATCCGCTGACGACCTGAAAGGGAACAAATTTAATCAGCCGGCCTCCCCCGATCGCACCGTAGACGACCTGAAGCACAGAAGCCAGAATTGCGGTAACGGCAATAAGGGGAAGAATTTCATCGGGTTGAAACGCACGCCCTGTCGCGCCGGCCAGAAGACTGGCCACCATGGCAGAGAGAACGGCCGCGGAAGGCGCGCACGGGGCGGCAATCAGCCCTCCTGTCCGACCGATCCAGGGCGTGACCAGGCCCAGAGCAATCGAGCCCAGGATCCCCGCCAGGGCTCCCATCCCGGCATACTGGGGCCCCATCACCGAAAAAATCAGAACTCCGAAGGCGATGGCGGAGGGCAGGGCTACCAGCATCGCGGCGAAACCGCCCCACAGGTCCCCCGACAGGGAAGGAGGAGCAATCGAAGCCGTCGTTGTCTTTGTCGTCATGGAAACAACCATCCGCATCCCGCAGATTTCATAGGATTACCTCTCGCCATTTTCAGGTCTCCAGGAATGAATCCCTGCTGAAATCCTAACCGAGATCATAAGATTCGTCAATTCCACAGAAGTGTTCGCTGCTCAACTTTCTGCATTCTCCTCCCTGTATCCTTCCAGAAAGTCCTTAATGTATTAGATTTACGCCTCCTGTATCTCAGTTATTGGAACAGAATCGCTTTGAAATATGGTTTGCCAAAGTATAATCTACAGTGCGATGCCAACTCCTGATTCTTCAGTTCATGGTTCCGGTTCCTTCCATCAGGCCGAAAAGGATCTTCTCCTCTGGGCCTTAACGGAAAGGGTGAAAGAACTGACCGCGCTTCATGCCGTAGCGCGTCTTCTCCACAACCATGACAGAAAACCCGCGGAACTGTTGCAGGAGATCGTTATGCAAATTCCTCCGGCCTGGCAATACCCGGAAATTACAGCTGCCCACATCTCCGTTGGTGAAGTGGAAGTGTTCACACCCTCGTTTAAAAAAACTCCCTGGATGCAGACGGAAACGTTTAGAACGCGCAACGGCCGATCCGGACGGATTGAGGTGGCTTACCTGGAAGAAAAACCGCCTGCATCCGATGGTTCGTTTCTTGACGAAGAGTCGGCCCTGATCCAATCACTGGCCCAGATGCTCCAATCTTACTTTGAACGTTATGAGGCAGAGGAGGATCTCAGACATTCTAATGCGCAGCTGGAGCACAAAATCCGGGAGCGCACGACAGAACTCAGCCAGACAAATGCGGCACTGCTGGAAGAAATTGCAGAAAGACAAAGAGTGGAAGAAAACAACCGCCGCCTTGCATCTCAGCTTGCCCTGGCGGAGGAACGGGAAAAACGTGCCATAGCCTCAAATCTGCACGATCACATCGGGCAGGCACTCGCAATTTTGAAAGGAAGACTGACCCGGCTTCAATCCAATGCCATGTTCACCGGAATGGAAGCGGACCTTGAAGAATCGAGATCGCTCCTGGACAAAATCATTCAGGCGACACGGACATTAACATTTGAGATCAGCCCTCCTGTACTTTATGATCTCGGGTTGGAGGCAGCCCTGGAATGGCTTTCCAAGCAGTTCAGGCAGAAACATGGGTTAATAATCAAGATTACATCAGCAGGATTTTCCCAGCCTTTACAAGATGACTTGAAAATAACCCTATTTCGTTCTGTTCAGGAACTACTGATCAATGTATCCAAGCATGCCCAGGCAAGCCTCGTCAAGATTCAGCTCCAGTGGGACAAGGACCTTCTTCGTATGACGGTAACTGATGACGGTGTGGGAATTGAGCCGCAACAGATTGCGGCCAACCGCTTTAGAGACAGTGGATTTGGACTATTCAGTATCCGTGAAAGAATGGTAGCACTGGGAGGAAACCTGGATATTCTCAGGGGTGAGAAGAATGGATCTATCTTTATCCTCTCCATTCCTCTCTCCCCGGTCACACGTGAGGAGGAATTCAAATGACCCTTCGTATACTCCTTGCAGACGATCACAAGATTGTTCTGGACGGTCTGACGAGCATGCTTGAAAAATCGTCATCGGTCTCAACTGTGAAACAGGCACTGGATGGACTGGCCGCTGTGAAGATGGCTGAAGAATTCTCACCTGATATTGCAATTATTGATATATCCATGCCCGGTATGAATGGAATTGAAGTCACCCGAAGAATCCTTGCCATTCATCCGGAGACAAAGATCATCATCCTTTCCATGCATGCAGACGGACGGTATATTTCCGCGGCCCTGAAAGAAGGAGCCATGGGCTACCTCCTGAAAGAGTCAGCTTTTGATGAACTCACCGAAGCCATCCGGTCCGTCGTAAGAGGACAGGTTTTCTTAAGCACTGCAATTACGGATACGGTTGTTAAGGATTACCTTCGCTATCTCGTTCAGGAAAAAGCCTCTGTCTTTTCCGTTTTGAGTGCCCGGGAACGGGAAATCCTCCAGATGATTTCTGAAGGAATATCGACGAAACAAATTGCAAAAGAGCTTGATGTATCTGTAAAAACAGTGGAAACGCACCGCAAAAACATCATGGACAAACTGGACATCCATTCAATCGCCGAATTGACCAAGTATGCTATACGGGAAGGCATCACCTCCCTGTAAGAGAAACCCTTACCTGCCTCGAATCCTTACGCCTCCTAAGATAATTCGAATCGAGTATTACCGTTTCCCCTGATTGTGCAAGCCCTTTAACGATGGTAACTTTGTGATGGTTTTCACTATTAAGCAAAAAGGGGGGCTTAATTATGTTTGACACGGGCAATACGGGATTTATGCTTGTAGCTACCAGCCTTGTCATGCTCATGACACCGGGGCTGGCTTTCTTTTACGGAGGTCTCGTCGGCCGAAAGAACGTCCTGGCGATCATGATCCAGAGTTTTGTTTCCATGGGCTGGACATCCGTACTCTGGTTCATTTGCGGATATTCCCTATGTTTCTCTGGAGATGTCGGTGGGATTATTGGGAATCTGAACATGGCCTTTCTACATGGAGTAGACCCCATGGCCGTGTTATCTGCTTCCAACAATATTCCTCTGCTTGTCTTTGTCGCCTATCAAATGATGTTTGCCATTATTACACCGGCACTGATTACCGGGGCGTTCACAAACCGAATACGATTTTCCGCCTATCTCTTCTTTTTGACCGTCTGGCTTCTCTTTGTCTATTTTCCAGCCGTTCATATGATCTGGGGGGGTGGAATCCTCCAGCAGTGGGGAGTTCTGGACTTCGCCGGCGGTATCGTCGTACATGCGATTGCCGGGATGGCGGCCCTTGCCTCGGTATTCTTCGTTGGCAAAAGAAAAACCATAGAAAAGGGCCCTCACAGTATTCCGCTCGTAGCACTGGGCACAGGGCTTCTCTGGTTTGGATGGTATGGCTTTAACGCAGGAAGTGAACTTGCGGTAGACCAGATCACGGCTCTGGCTTTCGTCAATACCGACATTGCAGCTTCATTTGCTGCCATCACATGGCTGATCCTGGCCTGGGTTCTTGAGAAAAAACCGAAATTCCTCGGACTTCTCACAGGTTCAATTGCGGGTCTGGCAACGATCACACCCGCCGCCGGGTTTGTAACGGTACCCACGGCAGTGCTCATCGGGATCATCGCCGGTATCGTCTGCTACGGAGCCATAACCCTGAAAAACAAGATGGGCTGGGACGATGCACTGGATGTCTGGGGGGTGCACGGCGTGGGAGGTACCCTGGGCATTATCCTGCTGGGCCTCTTCGCCACAACAACTGTTAACGCTGCAGGAGCGGACGGCCTCTTCTACGGCAACTCGACGTTCTTCGTCAAACAGCTGGTTGCGGTAGTAGGATTCAGCCTGTATGCTTTTATCTTCACCTACATCGCTCTCGTTGTGATCGATAAAATTACGCCGGTCAGAATTTCGAAGGAAGAAGAAGATCTTGGCCTCGATGCCGTGCTCCACGGCGAAGAAGCCTATCTTCATGACTGATAACAGAAAGGTTGCGTAAAAACCATGAAATTGTTCAAGACAATCGCAATTTTCATCCTCTGTTTTTCCAGTATATCCATGGTGGCAGATGACCTGGAGTTCACGGGCAGCGCATCGATAAACCTGTTCAATCGATATATCTTTCGCGGATATGAGCTTGGAGAAGATAATGGGGTTATCCAGACTTCTCTGGAACTCAATGTCGGAAGCCTCAGTTTTGCCTACTGGGGAAACATCGACACAGAAGAAGAAGCAACCGTCTCCTTTGCTCCGGACAGTCCGGGACACAAGAGCTTCAACGAGTCGGATATCAGCGTGAGCTATTCTCACTCATTTGGAAAAGTATCCATGACCGCAGGATGGGTCTATTACGCTACAAAATACGCGGACGAAACCCAGGAACTCTGGATGGGACTATCCTACGATGTATGGGGCACACCCACGTTGACCGTATACCGTGATATCGACGCCTATCCCTCGTCGTACCTGAACTTCTCCCTTAGCCACTCCGTTCCCATCAGCAAGCAGGTCACGCTTGACCTGGGAGCCTCTGCAGGGTATGTCATCGGCGGCGGTGACTATTGGAACACCTACGATCCAGACACAGAAGAATACACGGGAGATCAATATGCCGGCCTGCACGACGGAATGCTGTCGCTGGGACTGACGGTTCCGCTTTCCCAGAGGCTAAGCCTCCAGCCCGTGGTTCAATACTTCTTTCCCCTGTCCAAAGATGCCGAACGTGTCGTGAACGGATCCTCCTTCAACCCCAACGGGTACCTGGACGACACCCTTCTTTACGGAGCCACCGTCTCCTTTTCCTTCTGATACGAGACAATTATTTGATCTTTACGTCCCCTCCCCGAGGGGACGTTTTTTTTATTTGTATATTGGGATTTGTTATAAGGCACTGGGTGGGGGCTGAGAGGATTTAATCCGATTGGACCCAAGATAACCTACCCCTGAGGACGGACCGATTCCTCTTTCATTACCTTCTCTTGAGGTCGACGAGAGTGGCTGTGCGGAGGATGTCAATCCTCCAATATTCAATTTACCAACGTTTGGGAGGTTGATTCAGAGATGAGCTTGCCGAGCCGTAGCCATTTAGTGTGTACCCGCCTTCGCTTAATAAAGCTTCGGCGTGGCAGCCTTCTCCGCTTGATAAATCTGCGCGGCGAAGGCTGGTGGGGCTGAGAGGATTTGATCCGCCGTCGCTCGACGAGCTATGGCGGGACAGGCGCGAGTGTACCCCAGATAAGTAATCCCTGGAGCGCGGACCGATTCCTCTTTCACACCCGTCTCTTGAGGTCGACGAGGGAGGTGGTGCGGGGGAAGTCAATCCTCTGTCACTTCATTTGCCAACGTGCAGGTGGTTGAGGGAAAAGTGGTAGCTCGGATGTGAGTGGGGCTGAGAGGATTCGATCCGATTGAACCCCAAATAATCCACCCATGAGGACGGACCGATTCCTCTTTTATTACCGTCTCTTGAGGTCGGCGAGAGTGGTAGTGCGGGGGATGTCAATACTCCAATGTTCAAATTATCAATGTTTGGGAGGTTGTGGAAGGAATGACAACTCGGCAGCACAGTGGGGCTGAGAGGATTTGACGCGAGTGTACCCCAGATAAGTAATCCATGGAGCGCGGCGAGGTGGAGCGGGTGCGGGAAGCCATCCGAGTGTACCCCAGATAAGTAATCCCTGGAGCGCGGACCGAATTCCCTTTCACACCCGTCTCTTGAGGTCGGCGAGAGTGGTAGTGCGGGGGATGTCAATCCTCCAATGTTCAAATTATCAATGTTTGGGAGGTTGTGGAAGGAATGACAACTCGGCAGTACAGTGGGGCTGAGAGGATTCGAACCTCCGACCTACGGATTAGGAATCCGTTGCTCTATCCTACTGAGCTACAACCCCATGGGAGCCCTAGTGTAGTCCGAAGACGTTCCCGCGTCAACTCCCGAAGGAGAGAATACGCAGCAGTAAACGGTTCAACACATAGAGGAGAAATAGGGCGACAAGGATAAAAAGGATCATGAAGGAACGCATGAGAATGACCCAGCGGGGTGGTCGGACCATCAGAAAGTGTAGGTCTTGTCCTGAATGAGATAATGAATCCTGGGATCCCCCAGGGCGTCGATCTCCTTCATCATCTTTTTAATATAGGGCGGTTTGAGATGGTAGAGGTAGACGGGAACATCCTTTTTCAGTTTTTTCAGCTCTTCCTTCAGCATGGATGGCGTAAAGTGCTTGCTGAGAATCGCAACTTTTTCCAGGGAATTATCAAACGATGTTTCAATGATGACGGCTTTCAGATCGGGATGGGCGTTGGCAACTTCCCAGATTCTTTCAGTAGGACCGGTATCTGACGTATAAATTACCCCTCTGCCCTCGTCTTCCACCAGGTACCCGACCGTGGGAACGATATGGTTCACAGGAATCGGAGTAAAGGTCAGACCGTCCACTGTGAAGGGGACTTCTCTCTGTACTTCCTTGAACTGGATCGACGGGACGCGCCGATCGGGAATCTTCGTAAAATCCGGCCAGGTATCGTTATTGAAGATGGATTTCCGGATCATGATGGTGCTCTCTTTGATGCAGTGAATCGTAAGCGCTTCGGATGATGCTCCGAACACGTTCTCCACAAGAAAGGGAAGAGCACAGATGTGATCCATGTGGGCATGGGAGATGACAATATTCCGAATTCTCCTCTGAGCTTCCACGGGGAGCCCGCGCGTAAGGCTTCCAGCATCCAGTGCCGTGGTCGAATTGATCACGAAACAGGTCATTCGGTGTTGCGGACTGTCCCCCCCATATGCGCCAACGATGTGCCATTCCATTCGCTAGAAGCTCCTTCCAATCCAGAATGACGTCTCCGTCCCCGAAAGGGATTCTTTCAAGTCCCATTTTCGTGCAAAGTCCCAGTGCCAGTCAAGCCCCAGGAGTTGGGCGGAGAAGCCGAACCCATAGGAAGCAACGCCATCCTTCATGCGTCCATCCTGGATAAACTGGAAGGGTTCATCGTCAAACCAGGCCCCCCCCATGTCAAGAAACACCCTTCCGCGGATGCCCCGGAGCTCCATAAAGGGGAATCGAAGGATGTCGATTATGGGAAATCGGACCTCGAGATTGGAATAGACCATATTGGTGCCGAAAAACTCCCGAAAATCAAAGCCCCTTAGAGTATCCAGACCTCCAAAGGTGTAGATTCCCGGCTGTTCTCCCCCACTTCTCGCTCCTACCAGGCGGTATGCGATGAGGGATCGGCGACCGAATGGAATATATTGTCGAAAATCGATTTCGAGATTGTACGTTTTTGGGGTGCCGCTCATTTGAGGCGCAACGGTGTAGGCCAATTGATACCGCCGACCCGCGTAGGGGCCAAAAGACTGCCATACTGTTGAATCCCCGTTAAACGAGGTCGAGAGGTAGGCAAAATCATCGGCGTAATCGTAGGTTGTATAGGTGTAGTTCCCAAACTGATCCTGTGAGAATACGGGATACTCAATGGATCGGCTCATGTACCCCAGCCCGAAGGTACCCCTGTGGGTAAAGTTAAACGGATACTGGAAAAAGGCTGTTGCTCCTGTGTACCGCTGGAATCGTTCCCTGTCGTAATCACGTCCCTGATCCGCATAATAATTGTAGGTCAGGTAGTACGTGCGGTAGTCATAGGCCGTCAGCCCCCACTGGAGTCGTTTCTTCAGGTTGTAATAGGAAACCGACGTATTTGTGTAGGTGCTTACCGATTCCATGTTGATCCAGAGATGGCGGTTTCCCAGCATGTCCGAGAGGCGGATATACGAATAGGTCATAAAGCGTTGGTCGGTATTGACTCCCACCTGCACGCTGGCGTCTTCAAATTGAAGTTTGAATTTTGGACTTTTTTCCACGGCCTCAGGGTCAACGGGAACTTCAATCAGCGGCTTGTATGGTTCCGCTCTTGTTTCCTCTTCGGGAGCAACCTCCTCTAAGGTACGGATGACTTCGGGATCTTCCTGATAGAAGAGCTCAAATTGTCCCTGAAAATACCCAGTAAAAATGAGATAGGGCTTTCCCTTGGCTGTCTTATGAATTGCCGGAGAAAAACACCCCGAAACGGCATTCGTCAGTTGTTCCACCTTTCCCGTGGCGATTTCCATCCGATAGATGTTCAGGATGTCATCGGGATCCCAGGCATAGTAGATCCACTCCCCGGAAGGATCAAATTGCGGGGAAATGTGTCGGCCCGGGCTGAAGGTAATCTGCTTCCTCGATTGTGGATTTTCAAGATCCATCGTAAAAAGCTGAATGTCAATGCCGATCTCCTGGGAAAAGACAAGAGTCTTCCCGTCGGGGCTGAACGCAGGCGCCGCGCTGAAGGCAGAATCGTTGGTCAGATTAGTCAGGGTTTCCGATTCAATATCGTACTGAAAGATATTGGACGAGACCTCTCCCCATGCATCAAAGACAATTTTCTTTCCATCCGGAGAAAAGGCCGGGCTACGCTCCTGGGCCAAATTATCAAAGGATATTCTTCGCTGCTTGCGTGTAAAGAGATCGAGGATAACCAGTTCTCTCCCCTTCCCGCGCCGGACAAAGAAGGCCACTTCGTTTCCGCTGTTGGAAAAAGCTACATCCTTGCCCAGCTCGGGTCCTACGGTAAGAAAGGAGGCGATCATATACTCATAATCGTTCACATAACCCGGCGTCAGATTTTTGATGATTTCCTTTCCGTCTGCGGAAAGAAGAATGACGTCCACATCCTGCTTGGGATTTCCCACAGCGACGATGAGGTCCCCCGATGGTGAAAATGAAGGGGAAAGTAACTGAATCAAATGGCGTTCCCGGGTGAGAAACGGTTTTCCGAATTCGTGGGGTTCTCCGGTATCGATCAAAACCGGCAGGTACTTTTTCCGCAAATAGGTTCGAAATTTCATGTCGAATTCTTCGGGTGCAATATCGAAGGCCCGACGGATCGATTTTTCCATGCTTCGGGATATGTTGGAGCGATATTCATAAAAGAAGCTTCGAAGTCCCTCTTCCCCCCAGGTATCCTCAATAAAGTTAAAGGCCGCGTGGCCGAAACGGTATGCGAAGTATCCGCCGATGCCGCGCGTGGTAATGGAAGGAATTCTATCGTTGACGGCGGCATCCCGGAGGACCATCTTTGCGAAGGCATCTTCATCATCCGCCATGTAGGAAGCCATTCCTTCAACAAACCACTGGGGCGGCTGATTGAAGATATTCTTACCTACGCTACCCTGGAAAAAGTAAACGAACTGAAAAATATGGGTCAGTTCATGAAGAATCAGTTTCTGAAGCTTGTCGTCCGGAAGGTCGATGGGAAGGACCATGCGGTTTCGAATCGGCTCGGCGAAGGCCCCCACACCTTCCGGGATAAAATTCAACAGGACGTTGGTCTGTTCGAATTCAGCATGGGTCCTGTAAAAGATCAGAGGGACCTTCTTTTCCATACGGTAATTGAATTTCCGCGCCAGGGTTTCATACGCGGTTTCCGCCATGGAAGCAATCTTGGGGAGGGCATCGGCCTCGGCCGAATAATGATAAAGATCGAAGTGCTGCGTCGAATAGATCTGCCATTCAAAGGTGTCGTAAGTGATCTTGTTTTTTCCAAAGGGGAAGAGCGTCAGTGCGGAAAAGAGAATAACAAGAGTAAGGGTCTTTTTCATGGTCAGAATCCAAAAAGGTATCGGCGCTGCTTCGCCTTGTGGGGGACAAAGAGGTTCAGAATCGATTCTTCCATCGGGTAGATCGTTTCAAAGAACCCCTGCAGCTGATCGTAATTTCTCGCTTCTACATCCATAAAGGTCTTCAGGGGAAGCTCCTTCACCACGGTCCCCTCCGCGTCAATGACGTAGAGCAAAATTTCAAGAGCAAGACCGGTTTTCTCCACAAGGATCTGACGCAGGTAGGTCCGTTTATCATAGGCGCTCACGAATTCCTCGGTTTCATAGTTGGAACGGTCTTCCACGCGGAAATCGACGGTTCCGGAAAGGGCGTATTTCGCGTTGTAACCGGTGATTGTCTCCTTCCAGAATTCGGTATCGGCTTTGAGTCGATCCAGATTGGCCGAAGGAAGGACGATGGCCCGATCCACGACAATGTCAAATTTTTTCTTTCGGAGTAATTTGGCAAGATAGTCGGTCAGCTCAAGCTGAACATCGATCACGGTTTTGGGTTTCTCATCGCTTTGCGCCAGAGCAAGCACAAAGGGAGCGATAAGGATGCGGTCCCCCTCTTCGATCGAAACCGCCGCTTTGGCGGGCAGACGCAGATCCACCCTGTGGGTGGATCCCATAAGAGCGCTACTCAGAATCAGGCAGCTGACTATCAACAAACTGTCGAGTCGCTTCATAGTTCTTTCTCACGGTCTTGTCGCGGGGATTTAGGTTCAGGGCTTTCTCATAGAGTTCCAGGGCTTCGTCATAATCTCCCCTGATTTCTGCTGCGATGGCCAGGTTGTTATAAAGACGGAAGTCGTCGGGTGAGAGTTCCAGAGCCTGTCTCCAACGGAATTCGGCTTCCCTCCACAGTCCTTCCTTTGCCATCTCCGTCCCGAAACCGGCAATCTGTTTGGCCTGGGACGATGCAGTTGAACACGCTGAAAGTCCAACAAGGATCAGAAGAATGATCAGCCTGCGCATAATGGTAATGATAAACTACCTCCATGATGTTTTACAAGAAAGACCGCCGGAAGTTTCTTGAAACGGTCCTCACAAGCCGGGCCTTTCCGGATCGATGTTCATCCATCCTCTCCAGAACCCGCGATCCAGAACAGATTATTTCACTCCTGCAATCGGAGACAGATTCATCTCTCCAACAAAGATCCCACCGGGTTCTGAATGACCTTGATTCAGGGCGCTATCACGTTCTAATCCTGGGTGAACCCGCTTACCCGGAATCTCTGGCCCGGATATCTGACCCGCCCCTTCTTCTTTTTCTCCGCGGGACCTTTCCGGAACGGGATCTTACCCTTGCCGTCGTGGGCGGAAGAAAAGCAAGTCCATACGGACTCCAGGCAGCAGCTGCCATTTCCGCCGATCTGGGAAGGAGCGGGATTCACATCGTCAGCGGTCTGGCGCGGGGCATCGATGGGGCGGCCCACCGTGCGGTTCTGGAAGTCGAAGGCGTGACTACTGCCGTTCTCGGATCGGGCCTGGATCGACTCTATCCTCTTGAGCATGGAAAACTGGCAGAGGCAATTCTGGACACCGGAGGAGCCATTCTTTCGGAGTATCCTCCCGGCACGCCTCCCCTGCCCCACCATTTTCCCCGGAGAAACCGGATTATTGCAGGCCTCAGCCGGGGGGTTATCGTGATCGAAGCGGGCCTCCGAAGCGGATCCCTGATCACAGCGCGGCTTGCGGTCGAGGAAAACCGGGATGTGTTCGTGGTTCCGGGATCCATCTTCCAGCCTTCCTTTGCGGGATCCCACCGCCTCCTGAGAGAGGGGGCAATCCTTGTCACCGGATCTGCGGACATCCTTGAAGAATACGATTTCACTCCTTCCCAGAAAACAGAGGACAGGGAAATCCACCTCGGCGAGGAAGAGTGGACGGTTTACTCCCTTCTGGATCCCGCCGTCCCCCGCCATCCCGATGAGCTGAAAGAAGCCTGTTCTTTAACGACCCCGCAGATCGGGCAGGTTCTGCTTGAAATGGAGCTGAAGGGTGTGGTGATCCAGGTCCCGGGTGGCCTCTTTCTGAAAAAGGTGATATAACAGTCCCTCTATGAAGCGTCTCGTTATCGTCGAATCGCCCGCAAAGGCCCGCACCATCCATCGGTATCTCGGAAAGGACGTTCGCGTCATCGCGTCCGTCGGACATATCCGGGATCTGCCTAAGAGCAAGATTGGAGTGGATGTCGAGCATGGATTTGAGCCCCAGTACCTGATCCCCCGGGACAAGAAGAAGATCGTCACGGAATTGAAATCGGGGGCAAAATCGGCAGAGCAGATCTATATCGCAACCGACCCCGACCGGGAAGGGGAAGCGATTGCCTGGCACATAGCCGAAATTCTGGATGCCGATCCAGAACGCATCCACCGTGTTCTCTTTCAACAGATTACGCGCCAGGCGGTTCAGGCGGCAATGAACAAACCGGGCCGAATCGATGCAGATCGAGTTGAAGCCCAGCAGACCCGCAGGATCCTTGACCGGCTGATGGGGTATCACCTCTCCCCCCTGCTTTGGAAAAAGGTCCGCAGGGGACTGTCCGCCGGACGGGTTCAGAGTGTGGCGCTCCGCATGATCTGCGATCGGGAATCTGAACGGGAGGCCTTTGTCTCGGAAGAGTACTGGACCTTCACAGCAGAGCTCGAAGCGGATCAACCGCCAGTCTTCAAGGCTTCCCTGGAAAAACTCCACGGGAAAAAAGCCAAGATCTCCACAGAAGAGGAAGCGCGTGCCCTCGAGAACGAATTACGAGCCGGCACCTTTACCGTGAATGACGTCTCCACTGCGGAGAAGAAAAAGACGCCGCCGCCTCCCTTCACCACGGCCAAGCTCCAGCAGGAAGCCCACCGACGATTTCGTTTCCCCGTGAAGAAGACCATGAAACTGGCACAGGCTCTCTATGAGGGAAAAAACCTGGGGGAACATGGTGAGCAGGGATTAATCACCTATATGCGCACCGATTCGCTTCGCATTGCCCCGGAAGCCCTCGATGAAGCGCGGAACCATATCATGGCAGCCTTTGGATCGGAATATCTTCCTTCCAAACCCCGAATCTACAAGAACAAGAACTCGATCCAGGATGCGCACGAAGCGATACGTCCATCCTCTGTTGAGCTGACGCCGGAACTCGTTAAGCCTCACCTGTCTCCTGAGGAATGGAAGCTCTACGCCCTGATCTATTCGCGCTTTGTGGCCTCCCAGATGGCTCCTGCGGTCCTGGACCACACTGAAATTAAAATCGACAATGGTCCGGCCATGTTCAAGGCCAAGGGGGACGTTGTCACATTTCCCGGTTACTTCCGCGTCTACGGGGAAGCGGAGAACGGAAAAGACGATCCCCGTCTTCCTGCCGTAAAACCCGGACAGGACCTGGATCTCGCAGATCTTGAAGTGAAGCAGAATTTCACTCAGCCCCCTCCCCGGTACACGGAAGCGACCCTGGTGAAAGCCCTGGAAGAAAAGGGAATCGGACGTCCTTCCACCTATGCATCGATCATCTCCACCATTCAGACCCGTGACTACTGTTTAAAGGATGATCAGGCCCTGGTTCCCACACAGCTGGGTCGAACGGTGAACACCATGCTGGTCTCTTCCTTTCCCGACATTATTAATGAAGCCTATACGGCAAACCTGGAAGGACAGCTGGATCAGATCGAGGCAGGGGACGCGAAACGATTTGATATCCTTACGGATTTCTTTAAGAAATTCACCCTGGATCTGGATGAAGCGACAAAATCCATCGAGCGTGTTCGCGGGATCCCCATCGAAGAACCCTGCCCGAAATGCGGTAAGGAGCTTTTAACCAAATTTGGGAAGAAGGGTCAGTTCATCGGCTGTTCCAACTATCCCGAATGTGATTTCACACGGGATATCACGGCGGATGATGCGGAGCCCTGTGAAAAATGCGGATCCCCCATGGTATTAAAACGCGGACGATTCGGACAGTTCTATGCATGTTCCGGATACCCGGATTGCAAGAACACACGAAAATTCAAGACTGCCTTTAAGGCGGAAGATACGGGTGTCGCCTGTCCACGGGAAGGGTGTGAAGGCCGGATCGTTTCCAGAATATCCAAGAAGGGCAAGGTGTTTTACGGTTGCTCCGCCTATCCCAAATGTGACTTTGCCATGTGGAGCAAGCCGCTGCCTGAGCCGTGCCCGATATGCGGGAGTCCCTATCAAATAATAAAAGGGAAGAAAACAGTATGCCCGGCGCAGGAAACTCACCCGGAAAACTGATTTTATCCATAAGTAAAAGGTTGACAAGACCGCTTCATGTCATTATAATTGCCCCGTTACAGGCGCGTAGCTCAGTTTGGTTAGAGCGCTACCTTGACACGGTAGAGGTCAGCGGTTCAAGTCCGCTCGCGCCTACCATAACACCGAAGGCGCATAGCTCAGCTGGTTAGAGCGCTACCTTCACACGGTAGAGGTCAGCGGTTCAAATCCGCTTGCGCCTAAATTTTATCGAGGAGTGATTATGCTTCCGGGAGGGACACATCAGTAAAGAACTCAGGGTGAACAATGAGATCCGCTCGTCGCAGGTGCGGCTCATCAGTGATTCAGGGGAACAATTGGGCATCCTATCCCTTCAGGAAGCACTCAAACACGCCAGGTCCAAAGAACTTGACCTGGTCGAGGTTGCGCCGGAAGCCGTTCCTCCTGTCTGTAAGCTGATGGATTTTGGAAAGCACCTCTACCAGATAAAGAAGCGGATTAAGGAATCGAAGAAGAAGCAGCATGTGATTCACGTGAAGGAAGTGGTCTTCAGGCCCCAGATCGACGATCACGACTTCAATGTGAAGAAGAAACGGACGATCAAGTTTCTTGAAGAGGGAAACAGGGTCAAAATTACCATCCGTTTCCGGGGGCGTGAGATGCGGAGGCAGGAACTGGGGCAGAAAGTTATCGACCGGCTGTTAAGCGAGGTCGCCGATTATGGAGTCGTGGAAGGTGATCCTGTTTTCTCTGAGAGGAATATCAACGTCGTTCTGACTCCAAAGCGAAAAGACTGACACGGCATCAGCAAGGAGGACATCATGCCGAAGATGAAGACGCATAGAGGAACAGCGAAGAGGTTTCGATTGACCGCGAGCGGAAAGATCAAGCGCTCGTGTGCCAACAAGAGCCATATTCTCACGAAAAAGAGCAGGAAGCGGAAACGCCAGCTCCGTAAGGGCGGCAACGTGTCCGTAGCGGATTACCAGACAATCCGGGAACTCCTGCCGTACGCCTAAGGGAAGGGAAGCACCATGCCAAGAGTACGACGCGGAAACAACAAACTCCAACGCCGAAAGAAGCTTCTTGAGAGGGCAAAAGGGTACTTCGGAACCCGCCGCCGTCTTTACCGGACCGTCAAGGAACAGGTGGAACGATCTCTGCAGTTTGCCTATCGGGACCGCAGAGCGCGGAAACGCGATTTTCGCCGCCTGTGGAGTGTCCGGATCAACGCCGCCTGCCGACTGAACGGGGTATCCTATTCCCAATTCATTCACGGGCTGCACACAGGCGAGATTGCCATCAATCGTAAGATTCTTGCCGACATGGCCGTCCATGATCCCCAGGGATTCACTCAACTGGTAGACGTGGCCCGCCAGGCCCTGCAGGCGTGAATGTTGATGCCCTTCGCCAGACTTTCCTTTCCGATCTCGAACGCATAACTGACAGCCGTTCGCTGGAAGAAGTTCGTCTTAAATACTTTTCGAGAAAATCGGGCCTGATTAAACAGGCCTTTGCCTCCATGAAGGACCTTGCTCCGGAAGATAGAAAGGGCTTTGGCGCCTCGATTAATGCTCTCCAGGCAGAAATGGAGGAAGCTTTTTCCGTTAAGGAATCGGAACTGGCCGGCCACCTGGAAACGCAAAAGCTGGAAGCCGAGCGGATCGATGTAACCCTTCCCGGCCTGCCCCCGGCCCGCGGCCATCTCCACCCGATTACCCTCATGAGGCGGGAGATGGAAGAAATCTTTTCCGGCATGGGGTACACCGTGGAGTCAGGTCCGGAAATCGAGAATGACTGGTTCAACTTTACCGCCCTGAATATGCCGCCCGACCATCCGGCGAGGGATACGCAGGACACCTTCTACCTGGAAGATGGCTTCCTGCTCCGAACCCACACCAGCAATATTCAAATCCACACCATGATGAACCACCAGCCTCCCCTTCTGATTCTGGCACCGGGCCGTGTCTTCCGAAGGGATGACAGCCCAAGACATAGTCCGCAGTTCCACCAGGTGGAAGGATTTGCCATTGACCGGAAAATGGATTTCCGACATTTCAAGGGCACATTGGAACACTTTCTCAACCGACTCTTCGGGGAAGGAACAAAGGTACGCTTCAGACCCTCCTTCTTTCCCTTTACCGAACCATCGGCCGAAGTGGATATTTCCTGCATCTTCTGCAGCGGTGAAGGCTGTACCGTCTGCTCCAGAACCGGTTGGGTGGAGATCATGGGTGCGGGAATGATTCACCCTGCCGTCTTGAATAACGTTGGATTCGACCCGGAGGAGTGGATGGGGTTTGCCTTTGGAATGGGACTCGACCGGGTGGCCATGCTGAAATACGGGATTCCAAACATCCGTCTGCTCTTTGAGAGCGATGTCCGTCTGCTGGAGCAATTCTGATGCGATATTCCATGGCATGGATACGTGAATGGGTGCAAACCGATCGAACTGACCGGGAGCTTCTTGACATTCTGACCAGGGTCGGCCTTACCGTAGACACTGTGGATACGCTGGAAAACGATACCGTTTTTGATCTCGATCTGACAACAAACCGGCCCGATGCACTCTCTCATCGAGGGGTCGCAAGGGAACTCTCCGCCGCACTGCGGCTTCCCATGAAAAACCTTGCCCACACGCCAGGTTCGGATGGAGACCCTACATCCGTAAATACCTCCGTAACAATCGAAGATGCCGAAGCGTGTCCCCGATATGCATGTCAACTGATTCGGGAAGTCAAGGTGGGGCCCTCTCCTGCCTGGCTTGCCGAACGGCTCGACCGGATCGGCATCCGCCCGATAAACAACATGGTTGACATCACAAATTATGTTCTTGCCGCGTACGGTCAACCCCTCCATGCCTTCGATTTTGAAAAACTCACGGGGCGCAGGATTATCGTCCGGAAAGCTCGACAGGGTGAGCGACTTACCACCCTGGATGGGGTGGAACGAACCTTGACTGCTGAGGATCTCGTCATTGCAGACGAAAGCCGTGCCTGCGCTTTGGCCGGGATAATGGGCGGAGAAGACTCTGAAATTGGACCCTCCACGAGAACCGTTCTCCTTGAGTCAGCCTATTTCGACCCGACAACGATCCGGAGAACCAGCCGCCGATTGGGATTGACAACTGAAGCATCTCAACGGTTCAGTCGGGGTCAGGATCCGGAAATTCCGGTTCAGGCCCTTGGTCTGGCCGAGCATCTCATCCGTCAGCTCGATTGCGGTAACCCGGCTACCGATGTTGTGGACGCCTGTCCGGAGCCTTTCCAGCCTCCACGGATCCTGTTTCGCCGAGACCGACTCTTTGACCTTCTGGGAATCTCGATTGAAGATGATTTTATTTTATCCACTCTGACATTTCTGGGTTGTACGATCGATCCAGCCGAAGACGGGTGGAAGGTTACGCCTCCCCCATTCCGTCCCGACCTCCTGGAAGAAATCGACCTCGTGGAGGAGATCGCACGTCACTATGGTTATGACCGGATCCCGGCCGAGATGCCGGAAGTACAACTTGGGACACGCAGGTTTAAAGATGATGTCCGACTGGAAGAGTCGATGCGGGATGCCGCCTGTTCCGTAGGCCTCTCTGAAGTTTATTCTTATGTCTTTCAGAATGAAGAAGACAACCGGTTTCAACAGCCCCTGGTTCCCCTGAAAAACGTAAAGCTCTCCAATCCTCTGGCCGAAACCGCAGCATTCCTTCGTGTATCCCTCCTGCCGGGCCTTTTGCGGACCCATGCACTGAACCGTTCCCGCGGCAGAGCCGATCTGGCCCTCTTTGAAATCGGGCAGGTTTATGGACGAATCGAGGGCGGGTACGAGAGCTATCTTCACCTGGGTATTCTGCTCTCCGGCAGAAAGGCTCCACTCTGGATTAAAGAGCAGGGAACTTACTCTCTCTTTGACCTCAAGGGAATGGTTTCCGATCTGATCGGCCGCGTTACCCGAGATACACCGGTGTGGGAATCTGCGACGATCGACTCCCTTCACCCCTATCAGAGTGCCATGGTTCGTCTGAATGGAACTCCGGTCGCCTTCTGCGGAAAGGTGTCCAGGGAGTCAGTGTATTTTGCAGAAATCCATCTGCCCGGTCTCTTACGGGGAGAGAAGCGCCTTCCTGAATTTACGGCATTCTCCAGCTTTCCCGGCATCGTGGCTGATGTCACCTTCGGCCACAATCCCGGGACTACCTTTTCCCACATGTTGAAAGCGATCTGGTCTTCCCGGCCGGACCACCTTCTCCGTGTGATTCTCAAGGACCGTTTCACGCAGAAGGATGGCATCATCAAGACGACGTTCCGTCTCGAATTTCAGAGTATGGATCGATCCTTAACACAGGAAGAAGTCAACGAACAGCGCGATCGCATCGTAGCGAGCGTGCTGACCGTTCCCAACGTCACGTTCGGATAGCAGGAGGCCCCATGGATACTGTTTCGCAATTGGAGAAGGCAATTGAAACTCTGGTGGAGCGATACAAGGCGCAGGCCGAAAGGATTTCGGAGCTTGAAGAGGACATCGAGAAGCTGAAAGATTCAAGTGACGACACCTGGGAAAAGGAGAAGAAAGAGATCCGGGAAAAGATCGAAGGCATGATCGAAATCATTCGGGATCTGGGGATCAAGCCGGTCGATTAAGCCCGGTATCTCTGTTGCACTTTCAAGTCAAACCTAATATAATAAGGATTCAACTTTAGGAGGAATCTACAATGAGTGACATGATCACGCACAGGCTGCGAACCGAGATGAAACAACTCCCACCGATCAAGCCCGGGGATACGGTTCGCGTCCACGTAAAGGTTACAGAGGGAGAAAAGGTGCGGATCCAGATCTTCCAGGGCACAGTAATTGGTCGGAAGGGTTCCGGAATTCATGAAACCGTCACCGTGCGAAAAATTTCTGGAGGCGTTGGAGTCGAGCGTATCTTTCCTCTCCACAGCCCGACCGTCGCGCAGTTTGAAGTCGTCCGCCATGGAAAAGTTCGAAGAGCCAAATTGTATTACCTGAGAAACCTGGCGGGTAAGGCCGCCCGGATCGAGGAAGTTCGCTAAGTAAAGGGGAACCATTGGCCCTGAATAAGGAGAAGATCGTCGCCGCAGCAGAAAAACTCGTTTCGAAGGGAAAGATCGAAGCGGCGATCAAAGAATATCAGAGGATTATTGATGATAATCCCAATGATACGAATACTCTGAATCGAATCGGCGATCTCTATACGCGAATCAATCGCATCAAGGAAGCTATCCAGGTCTTTCAGAGAATTGCAGACCATTTCGCCGATGACGGATTTTTCCTTCGGGCCATTGCCATCCTTAAAAAGATCAATAAGCTGGACCCCTCCATTCTCGAGGTGTATGAAAAGCTGGGGGATCTCTACCTTAAGCAGAATATGCCCCGGGAAGCCGCCAGCCACTTTCAGTACCTTGCGGATTATTACATTCGGCAGGAAGAACATCGCAAGGCTCTGGACATCTATCAGCGGATTGTCCAGATGGATAACGAAAATATTGCAGCCCGCGGGAAGCTGGCCGAACTCTTTCAGAAGGCCGGAGCTCCGGATCGAGCCATTGAGGAATACCAGAAAATCGGTTCCATGCTGGCACGCCGGGGACATCTCCAGGAAGCGATCAAGGTATATCAGCAGGCGATTAAACTGGATCCCGGGAACGTGGATCTCGCCAAGCGGCTTGCAGACACGTTGACCAACTCCGGCAACGTGACAGAAGCCATGGAGATTCTCCATACAGCCGCGGAAAACAATCCGAACGATCAGGAAATCGTTGAAATCCTTCTCAAGGCCTACGAAAAGGATGGAAAGTATGACGAAGCCATCCGGATGGTACAGAGTGCTCTGCGGAAGAACCCTACTGCCATCAACCTCTTTGAAACCAAAGGCAACCTTCACTACAAACTGAATCAGCCCGATGAAGCCGCCGATGCCATGATTTCCGCAGCAGACCTGGCCTACAGTAACAAAGATACTTCCAGGGCCATGAACATCCTTCAAACCGTGCTGAAAAGAGAACCGCACCAGGTCTCGGCACTGCAGAAACTCCTTGAAATTTACCAATCTCAAAATCAGGAAACCTATGTCATCTTCACGATGGGTCAGCTGATCGAGGCCTATTGTCAGATCAATCTCTTCGACCGGGCCGAGGAAACGGCAAAGGCATTGATTGACCTTGAGCCCGACAACACTCAGCATCGTGAGAAGCTCGCCTATATCCAGGGAAAGATGGGGAAGCGCCCGACGGTCGAATCGATGACGCCCGCGGGAGAGGAAGAGCTCAGTGAAGCCGACCTTGAAGAGTTGCCGGAAATCCAGATTCCCGAGCTTGAGGAATTTTCCGAAACGGAATCCCCGGCCGAAGAATCCGCCGTCGAAGAATTAAGTCCGGAGCTGGAAGCCTTCGTCAACGAACGGATGGTCGAAGTGGAAGTCTTTGTAAAGTACGGTCTCCTGGACAGGGCCGTAGAGCAACTGGAAGAGATTATCCAGAAAGTCCCGGACTCCATTTCGGCCCATCAGAAGATCATTGAAATTTACCAGCAGGAAGCAAACGAAGCGGCAATCCAGACTTACGCATCCAAACTGTACACGCTCTTTCTTTCAAGCGGTCGCCTCAACGAGGCTGAGACCCTGAAGGAGCAGATGCTCTCCTCCGGAATCTCTCTCGAAGAAGTTGCCGCGGGTCCCATGGACCTTGAGGCAACACAACCGGTATCTCCGGAAGATGAAGTTGTTGAGGAAGAGACATTCGATCTTTCCTTCGAGGAAGAAGGGGCTGAAGAAGAAATTGCCGGAGAAGAGATGGGGAGTGAGGATACACAGCCTGAATTCGAGGTCGGAGATCTTGAGAGCCTTGAATTCTCCGAAGAGGAGGCACAACTTCCCGAAGAAGAACCTTCGATTCCCGAAGTGGAACTGGAAGCTGAAGAAACCTTCGAAACCGTTGATCTTTCCGAGATCGATGAAATCGATCTGGATGCAGAGGCTGTTGAGGCAGAAGAAGCAGAAATTGAGCCTGTAGCCCTGGATCAAGATGAAGCCGTCGATCTCACCCTGTCGAGTGAGGATGAAACCGAACCCGCGATTGAAGTGGTGGAAGAGGAACCCGAAGCTGAGCTCACCGTGGTGGAGGAAGAGCCTGAGGTCGAGCTCGAAGCGATTCTGGAAGAGGAAGAACCGGAACCCGCAGCCGTCAGGCCCGAAGTAAAGAAACCTGCCCCTACACCTCCTCCACCCAAGAAGAAACCCTCCATTCCTCAGGTCGATTTCGACTCCCTGTCCAGTGAAATTTTCAAAACGCCAAAAACCAAGGTTGCCAAACCGATCGATAAGATTAAAGTATCCACACCAACCGGTCTGGGAGATCTGGAAAAGCTTGCGCAGCAGGTAAAGGGGACCGTAAAACCCAAGAAGGTTAAACCGGTCGATATCGCGCAACAGATTGATGTCACTCCCGTCGAGGCCACGGTTCCACCCTCAGGTCCTACGGTGGAACAGCTCGGAGAGCTTGACTTCTATCTTGATCAGGATCTTTTGGATGAGGCCCGCAAGGTTATGGACGATCTCATCGTCAAATATCCGGATTCTCCCGAACTCAAGACACGAAAGACACAGCTGGACGAACGTCTTGCCGTGACCGCGGAAGCCGTCCAGGCTGTTCCCGAGCAGGAAGACGGGGAAAGTTTATTTGCGGACGAGGAAGAATTCTTTGACCTCGCCTCCGAACTTGAACGGGAGATCGAAGGTGACGATCTCATCAGTACCGATATCCCCGATGAGAAAGAACCCAGCCTGGATGAAATATTCCAGCAATTCAAAAAGGGTGTGGAACAACAGCTGAGTTCCGAAGACTACGATACTCATTACAACCTCGGGATTGCTTATAAGGAAATGTCCCTTTTGGACGAAGCCATCAGCGAGTTTCAGATTGCGGCCAAATCGGACTCGCATATGATTGAATGCTGCAGCATGCTGGGGATGTGCTTCCTTGAAAAAGGCATGCCCCAGCTTGCCGAAAAATGGTACCGAAAAGGTCTGGAATCCCCGACCATTTCCGAGGATGAACAGCTTGGTCTCATGTATGACCTGGGCAATCTATTCCTCCAGATCGGAGATTCCGATAATGCTTATAAGACCTTTCTAGAAATCTATGGAATTCAGAGCACGTACCGGGACATCACTGACCGAATCCGGGAACTGGAACAGACCGTCAAGCCGAACTGAACCAGGGAGGAAGCACCATGCAGACCGTAACCTTTGACAACTTTATGAATATTCATCTGATCGTGGCCGAGGTCAGGGCCGCGGAACCCGTGGAGGGAACCTCCAAGTTACTGAAGCTTCAGCTTTTCGACGGCTCCGGAGATCGCCAGATCGTTGCCGGAGTTGCCCAGCAATATGAGCCTGCGGAGCTTGTAGGAAAAAAGATCGTCATTGTTGCGAACCTTCAGCCTGCCGTGATCCGCGGGGTGGAATCCAACGGGATGCTCCTCGCCGCCGATCTCGACGGGAAACCCTCCATTCTCTTTCCCAAACAGGATATCCTTCCCGGCACCCGCGTTCGATGAGTACGTTGTTCCCCTGCGGGGGGACCACCTTCACACCCGCACCAAACCAGTATCAATCATTATCGCTCTTCCATCCGACCGGGGACATACCCGAACTGACGGACGAGCAGATTCGGGCGATGCTTCGGGACGCGATACCCCCGGCAGAGCGTGTGGTCCTCCTTGTACCCGACGGAACCCGGGCCATTCCCCTCCCCCGTTTCTTTGCGGCACTGAAGCCATCCCTGATTGGACGAAAGGTCACCGTTTTGATAGCTCGGGGAACCCATCGAGAAATGACCCGCGACGAAGTATCGCGTCACCTTGGTCCCCTTCCGGAAGATTGGGACGTCGTACAAAACCAGTGTGACGATGAAGAAAGCTATGGATCCGTGGGAACCACATCCCGGGGCACACCCGTCGCCTTTCACCGGTCCATACTTGAGGCCGATTTTGTTATGGGAATCACCCTGGTCCGACCCCACTACTACGCGGGATTCTCCGGTGGCCGAAAAATCTTCCTTCCCGGATGCACCTCAAGGAAAACCATCCAGGCCAACCATCGCTTCGTCCTCCATGATGATCCCGCGATGGGAAAAAATCAGGCGGCACGGCTCGCCAATCTTGAGGGGAATCCCGTCCACGAAGACATGGTGGAGGCCATGGGGCTCTTTCCCCACTCCTTTGCCTGCATCCACACGGTCATGTCCGGGAAACGAATCGTTGCCATGACCCTGGGGAAAAACGAGGCATTCCTGGATGCGGTTTCCTTTGTACGAACCCACCTGGAACTCAACGTTTCACACTCCTTTGACACGATCATCGTTTCCGCAGGGGGTCACCCGAAGGATCTTAACTTCATCCAGTCCCACAAGGCCCTGGAAAATGTCTTTCAGGCCGTAAAGCCCGGTGGGCAGATTTTTCTCTATGCCGACTGTCCGGACGGTCTGGGATCGGAAGAGATGGACCAGTTTCTTAACCTTGGAGACATTCGAACGATCACGGAAGCACTCCACAGGGATTTCAAGATTTATGGCCACACCGCCCTTAGCTTCCTCATGAAAACCCGTCACTGTGCGATCCACCTCTGCTCTTCCCTTCCTTCCGGGCTTCTTTCCAGAATGAATATCCATCGCTGGGATGGCCGGACTTTACCGGAAGATTGTGGAACCCTGGCGTTAGTTCCCGATGCATCCTCACTCTATCTCGTCCATAAGGAAACGGTATGAAAATCATTGCCGGCCTCCTCGCTGCACTCTTTCTTGTCATGGGTGTTCTCTTCATGGTTGCCGCGTTCCACCCCGTCGCGAAAGCTCAGGGGCTCATGGCCGGCCGGCTGATCATAGGGGGAATTCTTCTTTCCGCCGGAGCTGTCATGATCTACCTTTCGCGTCTCAAGCCTATCGTCAGGGAAGTGAATGTGCACCAAACCTTTGAAGCACCGGGTCAGCTCAACCTTGAAAAGCTGAAATGCGACCAGTGCGGGGGCGTACTTTCCGCAAAGAATATGACGATTGTATCCGGGGCTGCCATGATCAACTGCCCCTACTGCGGAGCCACCTACCAGGTGGAAGAAGAACCCAAGTGGTAGGTTTTCCCCCCACCATAAAACTCATCTAAACCCCACCCAGTCATGAATACTCCCGCCCTGGATGCGAAGAACATCTCGGTTCAATTCGCAGGAAAGACCATCCTGAGTAACGTTGACTTTTCGCTGGATTCAGGAAAATTTGCAATTCTCACGGGCGAGTCGGGAATGGGAAAGAGTACCCTGCTGAGGCTCTTCCTGGGATTCACCCTCCCTGCAAAGGGACAGATATCCATATCCGGAACGGAAATGAATGAGCACACCGTCTGGGAATTGAGAAAAAAGATCGCCTTCGTTCCCCAGGAGCCCGAGCCCGGGGAAGGTGCCGTACGTGAGGTTGTTCTGCGGCCCTTCCTCTTCCAGGCCAACCGTGAAATCTATCCCGATCCACAGGAAGTGACTGACACGCTTCACCTTCTGGGACTCCCCAGCTCCACGCTGGATGAACGGACATCCACGCTTTCCGGTGGGGAACGACAGCGCCTGGTTCTGGCCCAGGCGCTTCTCCTGAAGCGCCCGATTCTCCTCCTCGACGAACCCATCTCCGCCCTGGATCCGCAGAACCAGGAGCGGGTCTTCTCTGCCCTGTCCGGTCTGAAGGAACGGACGATCCTGGCCGTCATACATAACTCCCCCCCACCGACCTCAACTCCCATACATCATTTCGCTTTGACCTCTCAAGGAATTCAGGCCATCCCATGAACAGCGCCATTGATATTTCCACCCTGAACCTGGCTCTGAGCTACCTTCTTCTGATCCTTCCCCTTGGGATCTTCCTGTGGTTCAAAGTTCCAATCCTGGGGGATACGGCCATTGCCATCCTTCGGATGACGGTCCAGCTTCTCTTCGTGGGGTTTTACCTGGATGTCGTCTTCACCCTGGACCATGCCCTCCTGAACGGCGCCTGGATCTTCATCATGATTGTCGTCGCGGACCTCTCCATCCTCCGCGGATCCCGTCTTTCCCTCCGAAGGTATGCCGTTCCTATCTTTCTATCTCTCGTTGTGGGAACCTGCCTTCCCCTCTTCACCTTCATGGGCCCCGTCCTGGCCCGTCCCTCCCTCATGGAAGCCCGCTATCTGATTCCCCTGGGCGGCATGATCCTGGGGAACTGCCTCCGTGCGGACATCATCGGGATCCGGCACTTCTTCGAATCCCTGCAGAAGGGGGAGCGAACCTACCTTCTCACCCTGTCCCAGGGAGCCCGGCTTTCCGAAGCCCTCCGGCCCTACCTGCGCGATGCCCTCCAGGCGGCTCTGGCGCCCACGGTCGCGACGATGGCAACAATCGGCCTGGTCTCCCTCCCGGGAATGATGACCGGCGTCATCCTGGGCGGAACCGATCCGATGGTCGCCATCAAGTACCAGATCGCCATTATGATTGCTATCTTCACGGGGACGGCCCTGACGGTCTTCCTGGCCCTGCTCCTCGCCCGGCCGAAGGCCTTCACGCCCTACGGCACACTGGACCCCGACGCTCTCCGCTGAGAACCAAAACTCCTTCTGTCGATGAGAAAAGAGATCGATCGCTACTGCCGGTCAAACGGCCGGTTATGGGCCCGTTCACGAAATCGGAAAACCTTCATTTCCTGTGTAGTCGGGTGAGGAAGAAAAAGAAACATCTCCTGGGTGGGCGGGAAATAGACGATTTTTGAGTTAATTGAAAAGAAAAGATTATTATCCCAATTCATATGCTTGTAGATCGTCCACTCCTGATCCTTCCATAATAGAGTACATCCGCCTAACGTATACACGAGGATTCCTTCTTGAGAAGGGAAATAAGCCAAAGAGACCATGTCAAAAAGGCAAGTATAGGGATCATAGGGAAATTGGACATCCGGGTGATGGAATGCTCCATCCTTATACTCCCAACCATACTGTAACCAATTGGCACTCCCTATCAGAAGGTGAAAATCATGGACCGGATCATATTCGATCAGCCATGGCTCCCCGACTTCAGGAGGTATCTCCACATACTCAGGATCTGCATCATTGTAAAATACAATATACAAAGCATGGTAAGCAGCCACCAACTCCAACAGCGCTATCTTTTGCTTCCTCGTATCGTAGGTTGTATCCCAAACTTGTCCGCTTAGCATCTCGACCTCAGACCACCCCTCCCCATCCCATTGTCCCACTATACTTTGGATATTCGTCCAGGGGCCTAGAGTATTGATGAAGTCAAATAGTGTCTGATCTTTCTGATCAAAGATGATTTCTCCAGTATTAAATTGACCTATAATACAATCTGAAACTGAGCTCCATTTTTTTCCGTCAAACCGCCATGTCTGTCCCTGGCCTTCTGGCGTCAGAAAATTCAAAAAGATACTCTCAGAATCTGGATCATATCCGAGACGAAACGGAACAAAATCCCCGTTCTCTGCCTGGTGGACTCTGGGGGCTGAGGCAGTCGGAATCTCCACCCAGGACCATTCAGCAAAGAGAGGAAAAGTTAAAAGTGTAAGGATGATGACCGGGGTTATCCGGAGGGACCACCGCATGGGCAGGGATTACCGTGCCGGCTTGAGGATGACGCCGCGGGAGGTTCGTCCGTCCAGCTTCACGAGGAGGGGGCGGTCGAATCGAAGGTGCCTCAGGTAGGTTCCCTTACTCTTCACCTTGCAGTTCATCAACCACTCCCAGTCGATCCGGTTCTCATTCCCAGGGCGGTCGATGAAGAAATAGCCGAGCCGCAGGGAGAGCATGTTTTGAAAAAAGTGGCTTCCCTGCGAAGGTTCCACGGTCAGTTTTTCTGAATTGGCTTCCACGAAGACCCTTGCGGCGGAGATCTGGTGCCACTGCACCGGAACTCCCAGATAGGGATCGGACGTTGCCCAGCGCCCGAATCCCATCAGAATATAGGGTCTCCCTTCCTTGTCCAGCTTTCCATTCATCGTGGAGAGTTCCGCTGCGATGTCCCGGGTCTTATGGATATCGAAGGCTTCAGGGTCGACATAGATGAGGTCCCGGATATTGTCGAATTGGCCGTTCCCCATTGCCCTGTGGGACAGACACAATGCCTGGTCGCTATCTTCCGCTTCTATTCGGACTTCCTGGTTGATCTGGTCCGCCACCATGGGTCGAATCTGCAGAAGGTAAAACGCTGCACGTTTCCGGGGGTCCTGGGGCAGGTTCATCGCGAATTCGATCTCGACGGGCGTACCCATGGCCGTCTGCCCCATGGCCAGGATATCCTGGAGAATTTCCGCGAGGGGATAGTTTTCGTGTTTGAGAATCGGAGCGAATGTTACCACCCGGGGTCCCTTCACGGAAAAGGTGTCCTTGATGGCGTGGTCCTGATGAGCATAGGTCGAAGCCACGGACCGAAGGGTTCCATCTTTCTCCGCTCTCTCCAACGGACAACGTACCAGGCTGAAGGTCTCCTCACTTGAAACCGACATGTCAGGATTGGAAAGGTCCAGGGCAAAAAAATCCGTCTGGGTATTCTTCATAAAGCTCTGCAGAGACACATAGGGTGGATTCATCTGCGGGTGGTGAGGAGAAAATCGAAAGGATTTTCCGCCTTCCACAATCGCCCGTCCCAGACCCAGGGCCAGAAAGGCAATCCCATCTTCCTGTTTCATCGGACCGAAGGGATAGAAGTTATAGGACTGCGCCACCCCGGAAATGGAGGGATAGAAGATCCCGTCATGTTCACTCCCGACGACCCTCTGAATCATGACCGCCATCTTCTCTTCCTCAATCCGATAGTTCGTATTCTTTACATACTGTCTGGGGGAACTGTAGTAGATGGAGGCATAGACCATTTTTACCGCATTGCAGAGCTGTTCCAGGCGGACGCCGGGATCTTCATGGTTATTGGGCAGCATGAAGGTCTTGTAGATACCGGCGAACGGCAGGGTCTGGCAGTCCTCCAGGATGCTGGAAGATCGAACCGCGAGCGGATAATTGATTTCAGCAATAATCCGCCGCAGAGCTTCATATATGGACCGGGGAAGATCTGCCTTCAGGAACATGTCCGATATTTTGGAGTCCGAGGGACTCTCCAAAGCCTGAAGATGGAGGTGATTTGACTCCAGAAACTCATCAAAGGCCTCCGCGCAAAGAACCGTGGTTTCGGGAATGAGAACCTCAACTTTTCGGTAGCGCTTCCTCATATCCTCAAGCCCGAGGAGTGTACTCATAAAGGCGATTCCCCGGGCCTTTCCGCCAAGAGAACCACTTCCCAGGCGTACCAGCGCCCTGGATTCCGTCAACTGTGTCGATTCGAAATCCCGGATCAGCCCGAAGGCATCCTGATCCAGCCTCTGCTGGATAACACCCGCGATTGCCTGACGCAGTTCGTCCGTCGTCGAAAAATCGGTGGTTTTCTGAGGACGAAGCTTGTCCGCGAGGGCGAACTCGGTCCGGGCCCGCAGCCAGATCGAAAAGTGGTTCCTCCGGGCATGGTAAAGAAGCGAGTCATCGGGAATTTCCCGCACGCATCGATGAAGTTCGGCCAGATTGGAGGCCCGGGCGATTTCCGTGCCACGGGGGCTACGAAACACAAAATCTCCAAATCCCAGGTTGTCCAGAACGAACTGACGGAGCTCGAAGAGTAAATTGTCCGAATTTTTATCGATGAAGCTGAATCCTTCCCGATAGGCTGTCTCCCGCATCTCGGGTTCGGCGGATTGGAGAAGAACCGGCAGGTCAGGGACATTGTTTTTCAGGTAGGTCAACAGCTTCAGGCCTGCCCTGGGATCGAGCTGTCTCTGACGCGGGAAGCGGAGATCAGAAATTACGGCCAGCAGTTTATTTTTCTGCTTTCGAATGATTTCCATGGCTTCTTCGTAGGTTTCCGCGAGAAGGATCTTGGGTCGGGCCCGCATCCGGAGGAGGCGTTCCAGGTCGTTGGCACTTTCGGAAATCAGCATCCGGGTCTGCGTCATGATCTCGGTGTAAAGTATTGGCAAATACATCGAGTAGAACCGGGGCGAGTCTTCCACGACCAGGATGGACTGGACGCCGGCCCCGGAGTCGTTGTCGATGTTCATCAGATCCTCAACGTACTTTACGACGGCGAGAAGGAGGCGGGAGTCTCCCGACCAGTAAAAGACCTTATCAATCGACTTCTCTTCCCGGACCCGGATCAGAAACCGGGTATCCAGAGGTTCATAGGTCAGCAGAAGGACCTCTTTATCCGGATCGAGATCCTTGACACGCCTCCCGAAGGCCTGAGGGTTCATGTCCAGGATCCGCATCATCGTGATGACCAGATCAAAGGTCCGTCGCTCCATCATCGACAGAGCCTCTTCTGCGGTGGAAACGCGTGTAATGCGAGGGATAAACCGGAGGTTCAGCTCTTCATATTCACTCAATAACCGCTCGGAAAGCCGTCCGTCCTCTTCCATGACGTAGGCATCGTAAAGGCTTGAAACCAGGAGGATTTCCCGCACCCGGGCCTTCATCAGGTCGTGAAAGCCGGAAAAGTGATATTCGATCGTACCCCGCGCCGGATCCTTCATAATCCACTAAGTCTAGCATAGAACACGGCAGGTTCGAGATCCTGAAGAAAAGGGCGTTCCCGTAAGAGAAAGAAGACGGTTATTTATCTTCCAGACTGTGGCGGACGATGAATCCTTCCACCATATAGATGATGTCTTCGGCGATGTTCGTGGCATGGTCCGCAACGCGTTCCAGATATCGAGAAATGGAGAGAATGTGCATGTACCGATCCACAAGTCCCGGATTTTCTATGACTTTTCCCTCTATCAGACTGTACATACTGCGATGAAGTTCATCGACGGTTTCATCCATGGCACAGATCCTTCGAGCCTGCTCTGAGTCCTGGTTCACCATGGCCTCCAGGCAGAACCGAAGCATGGAGAGGACCTTGTCCGTCATTTTGGAAAGAATTTCCGGAGCTTCGATGGCCGGATTTCCGGCAAGATAGACTGCGGCATCCGCGATATTAACCGCAAGGTCTCCAATCCGCTCCAGATCGTTGTTGATTTTCAAAAAGGAGATGAGGTAACGGAGATCAATGGCGACCGGTTGATGGAGAGCAAGAATTTTCAAAATATCTTCCTCGACTTCCACTTCCTTCTGGTCAATCATTTCATCGGCCCCGATGATCCGGTCCGCAAGCATGATGTCACGGGTAAAATAGGCCTTCATGGCCTGGTTGAGGCTACCTTCGACTTCTACGGATAGCGCCAGAACCTTCTTCTTCAGCGCTTCGACTTCCCTGTGAAAATGGACGGTCATAGTTCCCTTCTTCCTTACCCGAATCGTCCGGTAATGTAGTCTTCTGTTCTCTTCTGCGCCGGCTTCACAAAGAGATCCTTGGTCACACCAAATTCTACCAACTCCCCCAGGTAGAGGAAAGCCGTATATTCCGACACCCGCGCCGCCTGCTGCATGTTGTGGGTGACAATCACAATCGTATAGTCGCTCTTCAGCTGATCGATGAGATCCTCGATCTTTGCTGTCGCGATAGGATCGAGAGCCGAACAGGGTTCATCCATCAGGAGAACTTCAGGTTTCATGGCCAGGGCCCGGGCAATGCAGAGCCGCTGCTGCTGACCACCCGACAGGCTAAGGGCACTCTTATCCAGTTCATCCTTGACCTCCTCCCAGAGCGCGGCACCGCGAAGACTTGTTTCCACGATCTCATCCAGAATTCTCTTGTTCCTCATCCCCTTCTTTCTCGGCCCGTACGTGATGTTGTCCGCAATGGACATGGGAAAGGGGTTGGATTTCTGAAAGACCATACCCACCCGGGATCGGAGCGTCGTTACATCGACACCGGGATCGAAAATATTCTGCCCGTCCAGAACCGCCTGGCCGGTGATGCGAACTCCCTCCACAAGATCGTTCATCCGGTTCAGGCAGCGCAGGAGCGTGGATTTCCCGCACCCTGAGGGCCCGATAAATGCAGTCACCGTCTTTTCGGGTATGTCCATATCAATGGATTTCAGCGCGTGAAATGCCCCGTAATAGAGGTCGAGGTTTTGAATCTGGAATACAGGGGACTCGATCATGAATCAGACTCCGCTTCGCATGAATTTTTTCCGGAGACGGTTCCGGATAATGATGGCCACCAGGTTGAGGGCAAACACGACCATGAGAAGAAGAAGGGTCGTGGTAAAAACCATCGGCCGGGCAGCTTCCACGTTGGGAGATTGAAACCCGACATCGTAAATATGAAACCCCAGGTGCATGAACTTTCGATCCAGATGAAGGAAGGGAGCCGTAAGATCGAGGGGAAGGCTCGGGGCACTCTTCACCACCCCGGTGAGCATGAGGGGGGCAACCTCTCCCGCGGCCCGGGATATGGCCAGGATCAATCCGGTCAGCATTCCCGGCATCGCGTTGGGGATCACGACATCACGGATCACCTCCCACTTCGTGGCGCCCAGGGCGAAAGCACCCTCCCGGTACATTTCGGGAACGGCCTGGAGCCCTTCCAGTGAAGCCACAATGACCACCGGGAGCGTAAGGACTGCAAGGGTCATCGAGGCCCAGAGAATCCCTCCCGTGCCCAGGGTCGGCGTGGGGAGACGATCGGCAAAGAAAAAGGTATCAAGGGTGCCGCCGACGGTGTAGATGAAGAACCCGAGGCCGAACACGCCAAAGACGATCGAAGGCACACCCGCCAGATTGAAGATCGTAATCCGGATCAGGCGAAGGATGATCCCTTCCCGGGCATATTCGTGGAGGTAGACCGAGGCGATGACACCGAAGGGAAAGACCAGAATGCTCATGAGGAAAACCAGGAGAACGGTCCCATAGAGCGCAGGAAAGACACCGCCTTCCGTGTTGGATTCTCTCGGATTGGTGAACATAAAGGCAAATCCGCGGGAAAAGAAGAGCCCTGTTTTTGAAAAAAAGCCCATTGAATTGGGTTGATAGGCATGAAGAATATCAAAAAGGCGAAGTTCGCGGGTCTGTCCGTCCGACAGCTTCAGAGAGACATGCCGTGCAAAAGCGGTTTTTCTCATGTCCTCCAGAGTGGCCAGATCGGTATCGTACTGCTTCTGCAGGGATGCTACCCGTTCTTTTAGTTTGGGATCATCGCTCCGGCCGATCTTCCGGTTCAGTTCCGCGATCGTATCGTTCAGCTCGACCAGCTTTTCCCGCTCATAGTGCTCAATCGTGCTTCGCTCCTTATGCATCTCCCTCATACCCCGTTTCAGATCCGCAAAGGAAATACCCTCCAGATAGCCGTATGCGTTTCCCCATTCCAGGCGCTCCAGGAGGACCGCGTCTTCCGGCCTGGTCGTCTTCCGGATCGTGTCCTCATCGATCCAGGTAAAATCCTGGCTGTTGACTTCCCGGTTCCCGATCTTGACCCGCAGCTGATGGGTGTCTTTCTCGAAAACCTGTTTTCTCTCGTGGACTTCTCCCATAAGCGAGGTCCCATTGGATAAATCAAACCGTTCAATGGGCTTGGGCCAGAAGTTGGGGATTCCGTTGAAAATGACGATCGCAAAGACACCCAGGACCATAAGGAGAATGACCATCAGGCCTGTAGCCAGCAGGTAGGTCATGGACTTTTCCTTCATTGTCCCATCCTCTTCTTCATCGACTGACGGATCAGGTCAGCAACGGAGTTGATGACCAGTGTAAAGAGCAGTAGCAGGAGAGCCGTGAGAAAGAGGATCCGGTAGGGGCTTCCTCCTACCGGGGCCTCGGGCAGCTCGACGGCAATATTGGCCGAGAAGGTCCGGAACCCGTTGAAGGGTGACATGGACAATACCGGCGTGTTTCCCGTCGCCATGAGAACGATCATGGTCTCCCCCACCGCTCGCCCAAGGCCGATCATGGCCGCCGAAAAAACCCCGGATCTGGCCGCCTTCAGAACAACTCCCGTAGCGGTCTGGTACCGGGAGAGGCCCAGGGCCAGGGACCCGGCAACGATTTCCCTGGGAACAAAGGAGAAGGCATCCTCCGCAAGGGAGAAGATAATGGGAATCACGGCAAATCCCATGGCAAATCCCACGACAATGGCGTTTCGCTGGTCGTAGGGGGTATGGAGAGTCTCAAAGATGTACTGTCGGAAATCACCCTGAAAGAGAAGATGATCAATCATGGGTGAGGCCTTCACGCAAATCCAGAAAATCACGACCATCACGGGGATCAGCGTCAGGATTTCCCACTTGAAGGTATCCTGACCGGTCCTGAAGATCCATCGGTCTGCAAGGAGGGTGAAGCTCACCGTGGCCAGAGGAACAACCAGGAGCCCCAGAAGGACACCCGGCAGGATCTGCTCCAGAAGAGGCGCGAGCCAGAGACCGGCGAGAAACCCGATAATGACGGAGGGCAGTCCGGCCATGATTTCCACAACGGGCTTGATGTATCGATGCATGTCAGGGTGGAGAAACTGATTCATGAAGAGGGCACCCGTCAGGGCCAGCGGAAGGGCAAAGATCATTGCGTACAGGGTACCCTTCAGGGTTCCGAGGATCAGCGGAATGAGAGAAAACTTCGATTCAAAATCGTTGCTTCCCCCTGTGGATTGCCAGACATATTGGGGCGAATCGTATCCCTCGTACCACACCTTTCCGAAGAGCGTTTTCAAAGAGACTTCGGGGTGAGGGTTTTCGATGGAATAGAAGATCCTGGGGTTCAGGTACCCAGCAATCAGGTTGCCCTTCGGGTTCAGCGTGTACTGATTTCCAGGGGTTCCTTCCATGAGTAATTTTCGTTGTTCGGTTGTGGAATAATATAGTCCCAGGTTCCCCTTCGAATCCCATGCGACAAAGGAACGATCCCGATTGGAGAAGGAAAACCCGGCGATGGATGCCTTCATCGAGGGGAGATCGTGGATCTTGATAAACTTCCGCCCTTCATCGGTGGAGGCCTGAGACCAGACCTGGATCGATCCGTCCGATCCTCCCAGGCAGATCCCTCTTCCGCCGATTAACTGTCCCATGACCGTCAGGGGATTGGGACCCTGAAAGGCCGAGCGCGGCGAACCCGTCAGTTCATACTGCCCGAGCATTCCCGAGACCGTTCCGACGATCAGGGTATCATCCGGATAGAAGAGCATTCCGACCACAGGTTCGGGTAGATCGATGGACGCATGATCTTCGACCACTTCCCCGGATCCGAAGAGGCTCTGTTTCACCTTCCGATTCAGGATCTGAACCTGCCTCCCTGAACTCACGGCTAGGGTGTAGGTGTCCGACGAAAGAGATGAAATAGCCACCGTTGAAACGGATTCCATTGGGAGATCGAGAGAGGTCAGGATTCGCACATCTCCACCGCTCTCCATACCCGAGTCAGGATCCCGGGAGAAGGTAAACGACAGGCCATATAATCGGTTTGCCGAGGTGTAGGCCAGGCCATGATCATGATAGGCAACCGTTTCCACCGGACCAGGAAGGGACCATTCCGAGCGGAGATCTCCCGATTTAGAATCGGTGAGCGTAACAAGACCGCTTTGGAAGAGGACAAGAAGAAGGGAACCATCTTCTGAAATCAGGCAATGGACGGCGGGATCATCGTCATTCCCGGGAACCGTCCAGGTTTTTTCTACCTTTGCCTGTTCAAAGAGTGGGAAAACCTCCTTAAACAGGAATCCCAGCATGAGAAGGATGATGAGGATCACGGAAATACCGCCCACGGTAAAAACACCGTGGGCGGTGAGGTTTCGAAAAATCCTCTTTTTGGAAATTGATCCCATCTAGTTCAGCTTATCGAGCTGTTCCCTGGCCACCGTGGCAGGAAGAGGGATATACCCGTCTTTCACGACAATCTTCTGGCCCTCATAGCTGAGGACGAACTTCAGGAATTCCTTGATCAGGGGATCGACACCCTTTTTGGGCCTCTGGTTGATGTTGAGGTAAAGGGCCCGGGCTAGGGGGTAGGTACCGTTGATCGCGTTGTCCATGGTGGGCTCCACATAGGGCTCCCCCATCTTTTTGGAGAGAGGAAGGGCACGGACACCGGAGGTTTTATACCCGATGCCGGAATATCCGATGGCGTAGAGGTCCTTCTCGACTCCCTGGACAACCGAAGCGCTGCCGGGCTGTTCCTTCACGGTATCCTTGTAGTCACCCTTGCACAGGGTATGTTCCTTGAAGTAGCCGTAGGTTCCGGAGGCGGAGTTACGTCCGTAGAGTGAAATGGGCTTATTCACCCAGGAGCCGGAGAGACCAATCTGGTTCCAGGTTGTAATATCTTTGTTCATTCCGCAGCTGCGGGTCTTGGAGAAAATCGCGTCCAGCTGTTCCATGGCAAGACCGTCAATTGGGTTGTCCTTGTTGACGTAGACGGCAAGGGTGTCGATGGCGATCGAGAGTGTCGTAGGCTTGTATCCGAACTTGTTTACGAAGGCATCGATTTCCTTGTCTTTCATCGTGCGGGACATCGGGCCGATCTGGGATGTGCCTTCGATGAGGGCCGGAGGCGCAGTCGAAGAACCTTTTCCTTCAATCTGGCACTTCACAGAGGGGTAGATCTTGGAGAAGTCTTCACACCAGTAGGTCATCAGGTTAAGAAGCGTGTCCGATCCTACGGAGGAGAGGTTCCCCGAGATGCCGGATACCTTCTGGTAATGGGGCAGGTTGGAGTCAACTTCCACACCGGCAAAGGCGAGGGAGGCAACCAGGACCAGGGAGAGAATCAGTGTCAATCTTTTCATTGTTTATCTCCTTCCCGATTAGAAGTCAATCTGGAAACGCATCATGAAGGCATCCACGTTGCCGACGTCGGTCACGTCCGCGGTGACGTAGTTCCACATGAAACGCACGTTGGGGTTGAGATACCAGTTCAGCGCGAGGGTGAGGTTATCCTCTTCTCCGCCAGAAATGGGGCCGTCCGTGAGGTCGATCCCGGAATAACGCAGGGCGACTTCCCAGGCGCCGGCACCGCCGCCTGGCGTGAAGTTCTGAGAGGGGCTGACGCGGTCAAAGGCGCCCTTTTTGTAGTGGCGGCTTTCACCGGTGAAAAAGTAGCTGGCAAAGACGTAGTACCCTGTAAAGTCCACGGAGCCGCCGTCGATCAGATCGGCGGAGGCCATCATGTATTCGCCCTGGACCGAGAAGGGTCCCTGGACAAGCGCGATTTCCGTGCCGATCCCATCGTATCCGTCCGCATCCATCGCATGGGTGTCCACGAGGCGCGAAGGCATCAGGTGCATTTCCGGCCTCGCACGAATGCGGAGGGAATCCCCGGCGGGTTCGCGGGATGTGTAGGCCAGACCGAGGTGGAGAAGGCTGCGGCCTTCGTCCCTGTAATAGACCGTACCGGCGATACGGCCCGTGTAGGCCCAGACACTCTCGGACACGTTGTCGGAGGGAATCCCGTAATCATCGGCATCCTTGAAGATACCGAACCCCCAGCTGAACCGGTTGTCATTCTTCAAAAGAGCAAAGCCGACGTTGCGGCTCGGCGCAAAGGCTTCGATCGGCATGGCCCGTTCCAGGAAGGTGAGGTACTTGGAGGAGGTCAGCTCTTCCAGTCCAAAGGGCTCCTTGAAATGACCAATGCGCAGGCCGGCATGGCCAACGACATTCTTGAGTCCCAGGTAGACATCCTTGAAATCGGCGTCGCCGCCCGCAAAGTCATACTGGGCCTTGAACTCGATGTTTCCGTATAGTGTTCCGGCGATGTAAAGACGGGCGCGGCGGAACTCATGGCCGTCTTCCAGCTTTCCGGTCTTGGCCTCGATATCGTCGTCGGCGGAAAAGAAGGTCCAGTCACTCTGGAGCCGTCCACCGACCTTCAGCTCGAAGGCCTTGTCTTTGCTTGAAAACTTTAATCCCTTGTCGAATTTGGCGGAAAGTTCAGTTCCCCCCGCCAGGAGCGACCCGGCCATCAGGATAACGGCGGGCAGACCTATGAACCACTTCTTCATACAAACCTCCTTGGTTATTTCGTTCATAGTGCATCTTACGGGTCGGGAATTAAGAGAATATTAAGTTTTTGTTAAGATTCTGTTAATTTTCCAGGCCGGTCCCGTCTCTAAAAGTCAACGTGAAACCGCATCATGAAAGCGTCCACCGTGCCCACATCCGTCACATCGGCATTCACGTAGTTCAACATGAGACGGGTGTTGGGATTGAGGTACCAGTTAAGTGCCAGGGTAAGGTTGTCTTCCTTGCCTCCCGACACCGGCCCATCATTCAGGTCCATGCTGGAGTACCGGAGAGCCACTTCCCAGGCTCCGGATCCACCGCCGGGAGTGAAGTTCTGCGCGGGGCTGACGCGGTCAAACGATCCCTTTCTGTAGGGGCGACTCTCGCCTGTGAGGAAATAGCTTACAAAAACGTAGTAACCGGTAAAGTCAACGGAATCCCCATCCATCAGATCGACGGAAGCAAGCATGTACTCTCCCTGCATTGAAAAGGGACCCTGGACCAATGCGATTTCGGTACCGAGTACGTCAAAGCCGTCGGCGTTCATGGCGTGAGTATCCACGAGGCGGGACGGCATCAGGTGGATCTCCGGACGGGTGCGGATCCGCACGGAATCCCCTGCCGGTTCGCGGGACGTGTAGGCCAGACCCAGATGGAGCAGGCTCTTTCCCTCATCCTTATCGTACAAAGTACCGGCCACTCTTCCGGTTACCGCCCAGGTACTCTCGGACACGTTGTCAGCCGGTGTACCGTAATCATCCGCGTCCTTGAAGATACCCACGCCATAGGTAAAGCGGTTGTCTGCCTGATGAAGCATGAAACCGACATTTCTGGAGGGCACAAAGGCTTCGATGGGCATCGCCCGCTCCAGGAAGGTAATATAGTTATCCGATGTCTGCTCTTCCAGGCTGAAGGGTTCCTTGAAGTGACCGATGCGCAGACCCGCATGACCAAATACCTTTTTAAGGCCGAGGTAGACATCCTTGAAATCGGCATCGCCGCCTGCAAAGTCGTATTCCGCCTTGAATTCAATATTACCGTACATGGTGCCGGCAATCGTCAGGTAGGCCCGCCGAAATTCCGACCCATCTTCCAAGTTTCCTGAAATTTCCTCCACGGATTGATCCGCCGAGAAGAAGGTCCAGTCATTCTGGAGACGCCCCCCGATCTTCAGCTCAAACGATTTGTCTTCGCTGGTCAGCTTCAGACCCCTGTCCCAGGAAACGGTCAGGTCCTGGCCTCCGGCCATCATCAGGCCGGAAAGGAAAATAACCTGTGCAAAGAAGATACAGAAATGTTTCATTACCCCCTCCATAGAATAGAATATTTCAAACCGTGATAAGTCTCGCTCGGAATTGTTAAGATCAGGTTAAGAATATCCATATAAACAAAAAGGGCGGCCATAGCCGCCCTGTAGAAAGCAAAATCTGTTGGATTTCGTATTACTTTTCCTTCTTTTCCTTGACTTTAAAGGTGTAGTCGACAAGCTGAAGAATCGCCATTTCCGCTCCGTCGCCCTTCCGGGGACCGATTTTAAGAATTCGGGTGTATCCGCCGGCTCGGTCCACAAACCTGGGAGCCACTTCGTCGAAGAGACGCTTTACGATCTGGCGATCGGGTATATCCCTGCGTACGATACGGCGAGCATGCAGACTGTCTTTCTTACCCCAGGTAATCATGCGTTCGGCCAGCCTGCGGAGTTCCTTGGCCTGGGGAAGGGTCAGAACGATACGTTCGTGCTTGAAAAAACTCTGCAGCTGGTTGCGGAAGAGTGCCTTACGGTGCTCTGTGGTTCGGCCCAGCTTCCGGCCTGCCATGTTGTGTCTCATGGTTATGCCTCCTCCGTATCGGGGGCGCCCGTAAGGGTAATTCCCATTTCCTTCAGGGCACGAATAATTTCACTCACCGATTTCTTACCAAAATTCTCCGTCTTCAGGAGCTCCGGATAAGTAAGTCGGGTAAGGTCTTCGATGACAAATATTTTGGCTTTTTTGAGGTTGTTGATGATGCGTGAGGGAATATCCAGTTCTTCCACGGAACGGGTCATGAGAGCTTCCGTTTCGTCGACCACTTCGGTCTCAACGACAGGAGGAGCATGACCAGCAGAACCGGTTTCACCTTCAAGCAGAGCCTCGGGAGCACCGGAAAAGATGTCCATGTGGGATTTCAGCAACGAGGATGCCATCTGCACCGTTTCCGCGGGCTCGAACGTGCCGTTGGTCCATACTTCGAGAACCAGCTTGTCATAGGTCGATATGCGTCCCACACGTGCGGGAAAAATCTGGAAGTTGACCTTTGTCACGGGAGAGTGGATCGAATCGATCGGCAGAAAACCGATATCCAGATCCTCTTCCCGGTTGTTTTCTGCAGGAATATACCCTCGACCCATACGCACCCGAAGCCACATTTCAATCTCGCCGTCCTCATCGAGGGTGGCAAGATGGATATCGGGATTCAGAATTTCGACGTCCTGATCGGTCTCGATGTCGCCTGACACGAGAGCGCCGGGACCCGATTTCTTCACGTAGAGCGTTTTTGGCGTTTCCGAATGCATCCGGACAGGAATCGATTTGACGTTCAGAAGAATCTGCGTCACGTCTTCCTTTACGCCGGGAAGAGTGGAAAACTCATGCATCGCTCCATGAATCTTGACATTCGTAAATGCCGCGCCTTCGATGGAAGAGAGAAGGATGCGTCGCATCGCATTCCCCACGGTGATTCCCCAGCCGCGCTCAAAGGGCTGAGCCCAGAACTTTCCATAGGTCGTGGAGAGTGTCTCCTTATCGACATTCAATGCAGCCGGCATTTGAAAGATTCCACTGGTCATAAGGCCCCCTTACTTCGAGTAAAGTTCGACGATGAACTGTTCCTGAATGGGGAGCTGAACATCTTCCCGGGTTGGAAGTGCAACTACACGCCCGGTGAAGGTATTCTCGTCGAGTTCAAGCCAGGCTGGAATTCCCCTGGCGTGAGCGGTTTCCACACATTCCTGTACATGGATGTTCTTGAGAGCCTTTTCCTTCAAAGTGATTTCATGCCCCACCTTGACGAGAAAGGAAGGAATGTCAACCTTGTGTCCATTCACACAGACATGCCCATGACCTACGAGCTGGCGAGCCGCTGCGCGGGATGCAGCGTACCCCAGCCGGTACACGGCGTTATCCAGTCTCCGTTCAAGCATCTGGAGAAGGTTTTCGCCGGTTACCCCCTTCATTCGGGAGGCTTTCAGGAATGTCAGATGAAACTGGGCTTCCAGGAGGCCATAAATGCTTCGGACCTTCTGCTTTTCACGCAGACGCAGGCCATAGCCGATAAGTTTCCTCTGGCGCTGACCGTGCTGCCCGGGAGCATAATTGCGGCGTTCGATGGCACACTTTTCTTTAAAACACCGATCTCCCTTGAGGAAAAGCTTCATACCCTCTCGGCGGCAGATTCGGCAAACGGGTTCTCTGTAGCGAGCCAAAATGTCCTCCTACACTCTTCTCTTTTTCGCGGGACGGCATCCATTATGGGGAATGGGCGTTACGTCCTTGATTGACTTGATTTCGATTCCACTGGCCTGAAGGGCGCGCAGCGCACTTTCACGACCGGTTCCGGGACCCTTTACCTTCACGTCCACGGAACGGACATTGTAGTCCTTGGAGCGTTGAACACAATCCTGCGCGGCCATCTGCGCCGCAAAGGGGGTACCTTTTCGGGAACCCTTGAAGCCGACCTTACCGCCGCTGGACCAGCAAAGTACATGACCCTCCTGGTCGGTAAGGGTGACCACGGTATTGTTAAACGTGGAGGAAATGTGGGCCACCGCATGGGGGATGGCAACTTTTTCCCGACGCCGTGTCTTCTTCTCTGTCTTTTTCTTGCCGCGTGCCATGGTCTACCTCACTTCTTTCCGGGTTTCTTCTTGCCCGCAACGGCATGACGCCTTGGACCCTTACGGGTGCGGGAATTCGTGTGCGTTCGCTGTCCACGCGTCGGAAGGCCGACACGGTGACGAATACCGCGGTAGCTGCCGATATCTTCGAGTCGCTTGATGTTCATGGCGATTTCCTTGCGGAGATCTCCTTCGATTCCGCCAAGCTCCTGGATAACCTTTCGGATCCGCTGGACTTCATCCTCGGAAAGATCCTTAACCTTAATGCCCTGGTCAACGCGGGCCGTTTCCAGAATCTTTCCCGATCGGGTACGGCCAATGCCGTAAATATAGGTCAGCGCGACTTCGACCCGTTTATTGGGGGGCAGTTCAATACCGGCGATACGAGCCACAGAATTCCTCCTTTAACCCTGCTTCTGCTTATGCTTCGGATTATCACAGATAACCCGGACTACGCCTCTACGGCGAATAATCTTGCAGTTATTACAAATTCTCTTGACTGAAGCGCGAACTTTCATACTTCCTCCCTACTTGTATCGGTAGATGATTCTCCCCCTAGACAGATCGTAGGGAGTGATCTCTACCAGGACTTTATCTCCAGGCAGAATGCGGATGAAGTGTTTCCGCATCTTTCCAGAGACATGAGCCAGAATCTTATGTTTGTTCTCGAGCTCTACCCGGAACATACCGTTCGGGAGAACTTCGATCACGGCACCGACGACTTCGAGAGTATCTTCTTTACCCATGGTCAGAAACCCGGCCTGCCCAGAACCCTGGGGTTCCCGTTGGTTACGGCCACTGAATACTCGAAATGAGCCGATAGTTTACCATCAAATGTGCGTGCTGTCCAGCCGTCTTCATCGACCTTGACCCTGTAATCCCCTTCGCACACCATCGGTTCGATAGCAAGAACCAGACCTTCGGTGAGAGGCATCCCATGTCCCCGCCGCCCAAAATTGGGCACCTGCGGCGGTTCATGGAGATTCAACCCGATACCGTGTCCCACAAAATCCCTTACAACACTGTAACCCATGGGTTCAACGGTAGACTGCACTGCATATCCGATATCCCCGAGTGTATTTCCGACCACGCAGGAATCAACGGCAGTCTTGAGGGATTTCAGGGTACCGTCCATCAGGTGCCTGGCTCGAGAAGAAACCTTTCCGAGGGGGACAGTCAGTGCGGCGTCACCAAAATAACCTCTGTGGTAGACACCGAAATCAATGGAGAGAATATCCCCGTCCCTCAAAACCCGGTGAGCGGAAGGGATTCCGTGCACAATTTCATCATTTATGGACAGGCATAAACAGGCGGGAAATCCGCTGTACCCTTTAAATGCAGGGGTGACCTCTTCAGTCTTGCAGTAACGTTCCGCAACCTGTTCCAGATCCATCGTTGTCATTCCGGGTTCCGCCATCGCCGCAAGCTGAGAGAGAAGCCGATGGACATAACCATTGGCCTCATCCAGAATTTCGATTTCCCGGGCGGATTTCATAATGGCCCGATCGAAGGGTTTGGGTGCCAGGGACATCAGGCCTCCTTCCCTACGATGACGGAAATCTGATTGAAGATAGCATCTGGAGTCCCCATGCCGATGATATGGCGCAGGATCCCGATCTTTCGATAGTAATCCACCAGCGGTTCCGTCTGCTCCCGGTACACCTTCATCCGGTTGCGAATCACATCTTCCTGGTCGTCGCTGCGGTGAACCAGGGTCGCTCCACACTCATCACAGATTCCATCCTGTCTGGGTGGTTTGGAATCGAGATGGAAGATCGCGCCGCATTGTCCACAAACCCGTCTCCGTGTGAGGCGGCGAACGATCTCTTCTTCCGGGACATCCAGGAAAATGGCATAGGTAAGGGCTTTCCCATAGCTGGCGAGCATATCCGTCAAGGCTCTGGCCTGTGCAAGGTTTCTGGGAAAGCCATCCAGAATGAAACCATTCTCACAATCGGGACCGGTAAGCGTTTCTTCCACCATGGAAAGAATGATCTCATCGGACACCAGAAGCCCCTGATCCATAAAGGACTTCGCCTTCATTCCCAGGGAGGTTCCGGCCTTTACGTTCGCGCGGAGCATATCTCCTGTGGAAATGGAGGGAACCGAAAGCAGTTCAGCCATCTGGTTTGCCTGCGTTCCCTTCCCGGATCCGGGAGCTCCGAGCAAAACAATACTGGAGGTCATCAGCCCCGTCTCCCTTTCAGACGGACCCGGCTCATGAATCCCTCATAGTGGCGCATGATCAGCTGGGCTTCGATCTGCTGGAGCGTGTCCATTGCGACACCAACCACGATCAGAAGACTGGTACCACCGAAGTAAAATTTGATTCCCATACCTTCGGTGAACCATTGCGGGAGCATATTGTCCAGGGCGGGGCCAATCCCGGGGATGGTGGCAACCTTAAAGCCCGTCAACATGAACTCCGGAAGGATGGCCACCGCTGCCAGATAGAAGGCGCCCACAAATGTAATCCTGGAAAGTACACGGTCAATATACTCGGCCGTGTTTTTCCCCGGGCGTATCCCGGGGATAAATCCACCGTATTTTTTAAGGTTATCGGCGGTGTCCACGGGGTTGAAAATAATCGATGTATAAAAGAAGCAGAAGAATACGATCGCCACAACGTACACCAGGTTATACAGGGGTTCGCCCCACTGAAGCATCTGGGAGATCTTCTGCATCCACGGGTGTTTGATAAACTGGGCCAGCGTCGCAGGAAATTGAATTATCGATGCGGCGAAGATGATGGGGATAACGCCGCCGGTGTTCAGACGCAGGGGAAGATAGGTGTTCTGGCCGCCATACACCTTGCGACCGACAACTCTTTTTGCGTACTGAACCGGAATCCTTCGCTGGGCTCTCTCCATATAGATGATCGCTGCAACGATCACGACCATGAAGATAAGGAGAAGCAGAAGCTTGAAAATGGACATCTGACCGGTGCGGATATCCTGGAATGTCTGGATAATGGCACCTGGGATGCCGACGATGATGCCGGCGTAAATAATCAGGGAGATACCATTTCCAATCCCGCGTTCGGTAATCTGTTCCCCCAGCCACATGATGAAGGCTGTTCCGGTGGTCAGGGTCAGAATCGTCATCAGCAAAAAGCCGATTCCGCCGTCGGGAACCAGGGGAAGTCCGGAAGGAGCGCTCTGGCTTTTCAGGAAGAGAGCAATACCCCAGGACTGGACGATCGATATCAGGATGGTACCGTATCGGGTGTACTGTGTAATCTTTCGGCGTCCCATCTCCCCTTCCTTGGAAAGCTTCTCCAGGTAGGGCCAGACGACCGTCAGAAGCTGAAGGATAATGGACGCACTGATGTAAGGCATGATTCCCAGGGAAAAGATCGTCATCTTGCTCATTGCGCCGCCGGAAAAGATGTTGAGCAACCCAAGGACGGTTCCCTGAAACTGCTTAAAAAATTCCTGCAGTGCAACCGGATCGATTCCCGGTGTCGGGATAACCGCACCGATTCGGTAGACAGCCAGAAGGAGAAGCGAATAGAAAATCCGCTTTCTGAGATCCGGGATAACGAAGATATTCCTTACGCTTTCGATCACTGAATGACCTCGATCTTGCCTCCGGCGTCTTCAATCTTCTTCTTCGCCTCGGCGGAAAAGTAGTGCGCGGTGACTGTGAGTTCCTTCTTCAACTCTCCACGGGCCAGAATCTTAATACCGTCTCCATATTTTCGGATCAGTTTTTCGCGCTTCAGCAATTCCGGCGTAATCGTCGTACCTTTTCGGAACCGGTTCAGATCTTCCACATTGACAACCTGGATATCTTTTTTAAAGATATTCGTGAATCCCCGCTTGGGAACCCGGCGGATCAGGGGCATCTGTCCACCTTCAAATCCAATACGGCGAGAGTATCCACTGCGGGACTTCTGCCCCTTGTGACCGCGTCCAGCCGTCTTTCCCGTGCCCGAACCCGGGCCGCGGCCAATTCTCTTTTTCTGTTTCGTTGCTCCCCTGGAGGGAGTCAGATCATGGAGGTTCATCTTCCATCTCCTTCAACAATCTGGACGAGATGCTTTACCTTGAAGACCATGCCGCGAACGGAAGGCGTATCTTCGACTTCCACAACGTGGCCGATCCTTCTAAGGCCTAGCCCGCGGACCGATTCCCGCATCGGCTCAGGACAGCCGATGATGGAACGAACCTGCCGGACTTTGATAACTTTTTTAGTCGGGGTGCTGGCGGACTTCTTAGCCATTGGACACCTCGGCGGTTTTTTCCGCTTTCATGCCGCGCAGCTGCATGACCTGTTCCTTACTGCGCAGCTGTTCCAGCCCGGCAAAGGTTGCGCGGATGACGTTGATCGGATTGGAACTCCCGATACACTTCGTCAGGATATCCTTGACACCCAGGGCCTCCAGAACCGCACGGACGGAACTACCGGCAATAACGCCTGTTCCGGGTCGGGCCGGTTTCATGAGAACGCGGGCAGCCTTGTATTCTCCGATTACTTCATGGGGGATGGTCGTTCCATCCATGGGAACGGTCTTCACGGTACGCTTGGCCGCTTCCAGTGCCTTACGGATGGCGGAAGGAACTTCCCGGGCTTTCCCGAGACCAAACCCCACACGACCATCCCCGTCACCGGCAACCACAAGTGCGCTGAACCGGAAATTCTTACCACCCTTGACAACCTTGGCGACTCGATTGATGAAGACGACCTGGTCGATCCAATCCTGTGCTTCTTGCTCCATCATGATCCTTCCCCCTTAAAAATTGATGCCCGCTTCGCGGACTGCGTCGGCCAGAGCCTTCACTCGACCGTGATAGCGGAACCCACCCCGGTCAAAGACGACTGCGTTGACTCCCTTTTCCTTGAGGCGGCCACCCAGTACTGTTCCGACGGCCTTGGCGGCGGAAACATTTCCACCGTAGGCAACCTGGGACTTCACCTCAGGGTCCATGGTTGAGCAGGCCAGAAGGGTTTTTCCCGTGGTGTCATCAATGACCTGCGCGTAAATGTTTTTAAGACTGCGATAGACGCAAAGCCTTGGACGTTCTTCTGAACCGGACACCCGGGTCCGAATACGACTATGAATGCGAATTCTGGCAATGCGTTTGTTCTTAATCCTGTCCATATCTTAGGCTCCTGCTTTTCCGACTTTCTTTCGGATCACTTCATCCGAATAGCGGATTCCCTTGCCCTTATAAGCATCCGGGGGTCTCAGCTCACGGATATTTCTGGCTACCTGCCCCACTCTCTGCTTGTCGATTCCGGAAACAGAAATCACGTTCTGCTTTGGATCCACTTCAACCGTGATGTCTTCCGGCACTGGGAAATTGATGGTGTGAGAAAATCCGAGCTGAAGTACAAGATCCCTGTCCTTCAGTTCAGACTTGAATCCAACGCCTTCGATAACCAGCTTGCGGGTAAAACCAGTCGACACTCCGGTTACTGAATTGGCAATCAGCGCACGGAGAAGGCCGTGATAGGCACGGGATTGACGGTCATCCCGGGAGCGGGTCACCTGAAGGACCTTGCTGTTCTCAACCAGCTCCACCTTCGTGTTGGGCATGATCTGATGAAACATCTTTCCCTTCGGGCCCTGGATCTCAACGAGATCCTTTCCGATCGTAACCGTGACCCCGGAGGGAATCTGAATGGGCTTCTTTCCAATACGGGACATGAGACAACCTCCTACCAGACTTCACAGAGGAGCTCACCGCCGACTCCCATCTCGCGGGCCTTCCTGTCGGAAAGCACACCCCTGGAAGTCGAAATGATGCAGAGCCCCATTCCATTGAGGATTACGGGAATATCGTTGGCACCTCTGTATACCCTGCGCCCGGGTTTGGAGACCCGTTGAAGATGACGGATCACCGGTTTCCCCTCCTCATCGTACTTGAGCGTAATGTTGAGGAGCTGACGTTTGTCCTGCTCCACAAATTTGTAGTTGCGAATGTATCCTTCTTCCTTCAGGATTTTGGCAATGTTCATTTTGATGTTGGAAGAAGGCACACTCAACTCACCATGGGACGCCATGTGGGCGTTCCGGATCATGGTAAGGAAATCGGCAATGGGGTCAGTTTGAGACATGGATTCCTCTCCTACCAGGAAGCCTTGACCACACCGGGAATCTCTCCCCTGAGGGCAAGCTCTCTGAAACAGATTCGACAGATTTCAAACTTTCGATAGTAGGCACGCGGACGACCGCAAAGGCGGCAACGATTCCGATAACGGATCTTGAATTTCAGTTTTTTTCGTTCCTTGGCCCTTTTCGCTAAAGTTGCCATGATCTCTCCTTACTTTGCAAAGGGCATGCCCAGCTGCTTGAGCAGGGCAAACGCCTTTTCATCGTCCTCAGCCGAGGTCACGATCGTAATATTCATACCTTTTGTCTGCGTGATCTTGGAATAATCGATTTCGGGGAAAATCAGCTCATCCCGGATACCCAGGTTGTAGTTTCCCCGTCCATCGAAGCTCTTCCGGCTCACACCGCGAAAATCCCTGACTCGAGGAAGGGCGATATTGAGGAGACGATCCAGAAAATCCCACATCTTCGAACCCCGGAGAGTCACCTTGATCCCCACCTTCATTCCCTGACGAAGCTTAAAGTTCGCGATCGACTTTTTGGCCTGCGTAATCTTGGGTCTCTGACCCGCGATCATCGCAAGCTCTTCGAAAGCTTCATCGATGATTTTACCGTCACGCGTGCCTTCTCCAAGGCCCATGTTAATAACGACCTTTTCGATTTTAGGCACTGCCATGATGTTGGCAATCTTAAACTCTTCCTGCAAAGCGGGAAGAATTGTATCCTTATAGGTTTCCTTCAATCTGGGTAAATAGCTCATGACCGATCCAAGACCCCCTGACACTTTTTGCAGGATCTAACCTTCTGACCGTCTTCTAAAATCCTGAATTCTACACGGGTACGTCCACCGCAGTCGGGGCAAATCACTCTCACGTTCGCGATGGGAAGGGGAGCTTCCCGCTCTACGATTCCACCCTGGATGTTCTTCTGCGGGTTTGGACGCGTGTGACGCTTAATAAAATTGATCTTCTCCACGATTACCTTGTCTTCCCCTTCAAGGACGCGAAGGACCTTGCCGGTCTTTCCGCGGTCCCGTCCAGTGGTGACATAGACCGTGTCGTTTTTCTTCACCTTAAGAGACATCACAGCACCTCCGGGGCAAGAGAAACGATCTTCATAAATCTTTTTTCCCGGAGTTCCCGGGCCACAGGACCGAAAACACGCGTGCCGATCGGCTCTCGATCGTTATTAATCAGAACGGCGGCATTATCATCGAAACGGATGTACGTGCCGTCTTTCCGGCGTACTTCACGGCGCGTCCTCACGATCACAGCCTTCACAACCTGGCCCTTTTTTACGGGACTGTTCGGAATGGCTTCCTTGACTGAGGCCGTTATGATATCGCCAACCCGGGCGTAGCGGCCGGCGGCGGACCCCCCCAGCTTGGTAATGGCCATGATCTTCTTCGCACCGGAATTATCCGCTACCAGAAGCTTGGTCTGCATCTGAATCATGGCTGGACCTCCCTGGCCTGTTCAAGCACTTTGCTGATCCGCCAGCGTTTCCGCTTGGAGAGAGGACGGGTTTCAAGGATCAGGACCTTGTCACCGACATTGCACTGATTGGTTTCGTCGTGAGCCATGAATCGTTTGGATCGCCGAATGTACTTCTTATACTGCGGGTGAAGCATGATGTGATCCACACGAACGACCACGGTCTTATCCATCGCCGTGGATACTACGGTTCCGACCTTACCGCCTTTACTTGCCACGGTTCACCTCCTGAAGCACCGTTTTCAGACGGGCATAATCCTTCTGGACATGGCTGAGCTTTGCGGGATTTTCCAGCTTCCCCGTCGCCTTCTGGAGGCGCAGCTTGAACAACTGGTCCAGCAATTCTTTCTCTTTCAACTGCAGCTCATCACTTGACATATCTCGAAACTGGGAGGCTTTCATCAGAGAACCTCCTCGCCCGTTCGCGTTACAAACCTGCATCGAATCGGAAGCTTGTGACCGGCCAGACGGCAGGCTTCGCGGGCCACGTCCATCGGCATTCCCTCCATCTCGTAGAGGATTTTGCCGGGCTTCACGACCGCAACCCACTCTTCCACGTTCGCTTTTCCCTTACCCATACGGGTTTCCAGCGGCTTCTTGGTCACCGGTTTGTCGGGAAACACGCGGATCCAGATCTTTCCTCCGCGCTTTACGTGGCGGGTAATGGCGATACGGGCAGCCTCGATCTGCCGGGCGGTAATCCACGCCGGCTCCAGGGCCTGCAAACCGTATTCCCCAAAATCCACGGTGGAACCACGCTGGGCCTTCCCGCACATGCGTCCACGCTGTTGTTTTCTGTACTTGACCTTTTTCGGCATCAACATGGTTCTATCTCCTAAATCCTGCGGAACTTCTGTTTATACTGGTCACCCTTATAGATCCAGACTTTCACGCCAATCACACCATAGGTCGTGTTGGCTTCGGCAAATCCATAATCGATATTCGCCTTCAGCGTCTGAAGGGGGAGACGGCCTTCCTGGTACCAGACATCCCTGGCGATTTCCGCCCCGTTCAGGCGGCCGCCGACCTTGATCTTGACGCCCAGAGCACCAAAGCGAAAGGAGGATTCGATGGCCCGCTTCATGGCCCGCCGGTAGGCAACACGGCGTTCCAGACGGTTGGCAATATTTTCGGCAACAAGCTGAGCTTCAATTTCCGGCCTCTGGATTTCCTGAATATTAATATATACCGGTCGGTCCAGGCGCTTCTGAAGTTCATCCCGGAGCTTATCCACTTCGGCTCCCTTTTTCCCGATAATGATGCCCGGACGTGCGGTCAGAATGTCGATCTTGACCTGATTTCCCGTCCGTTCAATCTCGATATCCGAGACGGAAGCGTGAGAAAGCCGCTTTTTCAGGGCTTTGCGAAGCTGTAAATCCTCATGGAAAAACTTCGAATAATCGCGCCACTCATACCAGCGAGAGCGCCAGGGCTTGTTGTACCCGATTCGAAAACCGTAAGGGTGAGTTTTCTGACCCATCGTTCCTCCTACTCCTCTTTCGATCCCAGTTCGATCCAGACATGGCAGAGACGGTGCAGAATGCCATGGGCTCTTCCGAAAGGAACCGGCTGAAAACGCTTCAATCGCGGGGCATCCCCCACCATGACGTTGCGCACATAGAGCTTGCTGATGTCTGTGACACCATCATTGTTTTCCGCATTTGCGACGGCAGAATGCAAAAGCTTCATAATAGCGCTGGCGGGGCGTTTCTTCGTAAAATTGAGAATCTGTTCCGCTTCCTCAACCTGCTTTCCCCGAATAAGGTCCGCAACAAGGCGAACTTTCTGGGGAGAACTGCGATAGAACTTTAATGTTGCTTTCATATCGCCCTCCTCAGAGCTTGCCGCCCTTTTCGGCTTTCTTACCGCTGTGTCCACGGAAAGTACGGGTCACTGCAAATTCACCGAGCTTGTGACCCACCATATTTTCCGTGATAAAGACGGGGATAAACTTGCGTCCATTGTGGATAGCGATCGTATGTCCGACCATTTCAGGAATAACGGTGGAGCGCCGCGACCAGGTCTTCACAAGTTTCTTTTCCTTCTTTTCGTTCAGCACATCGATCTTTTTCATAAGATGTGCGTCGATGAAGGGTCCTTTTTTCAATGATCGTGCCATGGCCTCCTCACTTTCTCCTTCGGACGATATACTTATCGGAGAGATTCCGCTTTTTGCGTGTCTTGTAGCCCTTGGTGGGTTTACCCCACGGCGTCACGGGGTGGCGACCACCTGAGGTACGGCCTTCGCCGCCTCCCAGAGGGTGATCCACCGGGTTCATGGCCACACCGCGGACATGCGGACGACGCCCCATCCATCGGGAGCGGCCCGCCTTTCCAAGGGTAAGATTCTCATGTTCCAGGTTTCCAACCTGTCCGATGGTCGCGTAGCAATCATTCAGGACCATTCGGATTTCACCGCTGGGAAGGCGCAGGTGCACATATCGGCCTTCCTTTGCAAGAATCTGGGAACCGGCTCCGGCAGACCGGGCCATCTGTCCACCCTTTCCCGGCTTCAGTTCGATGTTGTGAACGATCGTTCCCAGGGGGATCTTTTTCAGGGGAAGCGCGTTTCCCGGATTGATTTCCGCTGCTTCGCCGGCCATGATCTTATCGCCCACCTTCAGGCCAACCGGGGAAAGGATATAGCGCTTCTCTCCATCAGCATAGTGAAGAAGAGCGATATGCGCTGAACGGTTGGGATCGTATTCGATCGAGGCGACCTTTGCCGGTACATCCCTCTTGTCTCTGCGAAAATCGATAGCACGATAGCGACGCTTGTGTCCACCGCCTCGCCACCAGATCGTGGTTCGGCCCTTGGAATTACGCCCACCTGTACTGGATTTCCCCTTGGTCAGAGGCTTGCACGGACGGTCAGTCGTGACCTCCGCGTAATCATGTACCATGAAAAACCGTCGGCCGGGTGTGGTGGGTTTGAACTTAATAATCGCCATGGTCACACCCCTTCAAAGAATTCAATGGGTTTCTGGCCCGGGGCAAGTCGAACGTATGCTTTCTTCCAGTTGGGGGACTTGCCCTCAAAGCGGCCCCAGCGTTTGAGCTTGCCGCGCTGGGTAACGATCTTAACGTCAACCACTCTCACGTTGAAGAGGACCTCAATCGCCTTGCGGACCTCAATCTTGTTGGCCCTCCGGTCAATCTCGAAGCACATCGTGTTGGAGGTTTCCTTCAAAAGGGTACTCTTTTCCGTAAGGATAGGACGGATGATGATCTGCTGGGGGTGCCTCATGGTTTCAGGACCTCCGTGACTTTCTGGATCGCCGGTTTGGAGAAGATAACCTTCCGGTGACCGACCACGTCATAGGTGTTCAGCGTATCGACATGGACAAAGTCAACCTTTGGAAGGTTCCGCGATGCCAGAAAAAGATTACGATTATCCGCAATGGAGTCGACGAAAAGAACACCGCTCTGCACGGACAGTTTGTTCATTCGGTTTCGAAGTTCCTTCGTCTTATGCTCATTGAGCTCCAGTGTATCCAGAACGATCAGGTCGTTATCCCTGAACCTCTGAGACAGCGCCATGCGAAGGGCAAGCCGCTTCTGCTTCTTGTTCATTTTCAGGGAATAATCTCTGGGACGGGGACCGTGAACGGTGCCTCCCTTTCTCCAGAGGGGCGACCGGATGCTGCCCATTCGGGCGCGGCCGGTACCCTTTTGCCGCCAGAGCTTTTTTCCGGATCCGGCGACTTCCGCTCTTGTCTTTGTGGAGGCGGTTCCCTGTCGCTGGTTCGCCCGGTAGACCCGGATGTACTCCCAGAGAAGATGGCGCCGCAGAGGAACGCTGAAAATCTCTTCCGGAAGCTCGAGCTCTTCAACGGGCTCGAAATCCCAGTTATGTACGGTAACTTTAACCATGGGTCTCCCCCTTCAGGGAGGATTTCACGAAAACATAACCCCGCCGGGGGCCGGGTACGGCGCCCCGTATGAAGATAAGGTTGTTCTCGACATCGACTTTCACGATCTTTAAATTTTTCACGGTGACGCGCTCATTTCCCATCCGGCCGCCCATCCGCATGCCCTTCCAGACCCTCGAAGGGTAGGAAGATGCACCGATGGATCCGGGAGCTCTGTGGAACATTGAGCCGTGCGTTGCGGCTCCACCGCGGAAGTTGTGGCGCTTCATGACACCCTGGAAACCTTTACCCTTGGAGGTTGCCACGACATCAACCCATTCTTCTTCACCAAACTCGCTGACCGTGATCTGTTCTCCCACACTGCGGGAAGTCTTATCATTCAGGCGCAGTTCCATAAGCCTTCGAACTGCCGGTCCATCCGCCTTGGCAAGGTGTCCCTTGAAGGGTCGGGTCTGGTTCTTTTCCTTTACACGCTCGATCATGCCGAACTGAATGGCTTCGTATCCGTCGGTGGCCTGGGTTTTCACCTGCGTGATCACGTTGGGAGCAGCGTGGATCACCGTGACGGGAATCAGGCGCTCTTCGGTGAAGATCTGCGTCATGCCCAGCTTGCGTCCAATAATCCCTTTCATGACTTATCCCTTCTGCTGTTTCGTCGCCTTGATCTCCACGTGCACGCCTGCAGGCAGCTGGAGCTTCATAAGTGCGTCCAGTGTCTGGGGGCTCGGCTCAAGGATGTCCAGGAGTCGCTTGTGTGTCTTCATCTCAAACTGCTCACGACTCTTCTTGTCGATGTTAGAGGCCCTGTTAACCGTAAATCGTGAAATTTGGGTCGGCAGGGGGATGGGTCCCGAGACCTTGGCTCCGGTTCGCTTCACAGTGTCCACGATTTCGGAAGCCGACTGATCTAGGAGGCGATAGTCAAAAGCTTTTAGCCTGATGCGAATCTTTCCGCTGTCCATGATTCCCCCTACTCGATGATTTCGGTAACGGTACCGGCACCGACGGTACGGCCGCCTTCACG